>NZ_JBPGXM010000002.1:0-77288 GCF_056755495.1 Leifsonia sp. KNZ12-8B | reverse complement strand
GCTCCAGCGCTTCCACAGTCAGAATTGCGCACCAGGACTGCCCTCACCAGCGTCGGACGACGGAGATCGGCTTATTCGAGTCATATGACTTAGCACGACGCTTCGGGCGCTTCGGGTTCGCTGTTTCGAGTCACTTGACTGAGGACACGACATGGCTCGTCTTGGTTTGCTGAAGCGGTGGCGGCACCTGTGGGAGTTGGGACGAGTTCGACCACTCGGTTGCCGTCTCGTTTCCGCTTGATCCGGATGGGCGGGCGCGACCGCGCTACCCGCCGAACCGCTACACCCTTCGAGCTGTTTTTCGACCTCGTGTTTGTCGTCTCCGTCTCGTTCGCGGCTGAAAACCTGCACGACCTTCAGATCGAGGGTGACATCTGGTCGGCGTTTGGTTCCTACGCGATGGTTTTCTTCGCCATCTGGTGGGCATGGATGAACTTCACCTGGTTCGCGACTGCTTTTGATACGGACGACTGGTTGTACCGGTTGACCACCATCGCCCAAATGGGCGGAGCTCTGGTGCTGGCGGCCGGCACTGAAAGCGCCATGCGTTATGGCGATTTCACCGTGGTCACTGCTGGCTATGTTGTGATGACGCTCGCAATCGTCAGCCAGTGGACTCGAGCCGCTATCCAGTCGGAGCAGTACCGACAGGCGTGCATCCGGCACGCGGCCGGCGCTTCGATCGTGCAGATCGCCTGGGTACTACGGCTCGCTCTGCCGGCGGGCTGGGGAGTTCCCGCGTTCTTCGTACTCGTCGCCGCTGAGCTGGCCGTACCGGTCATTGCCGATCACCGGAATTGGACGCCGTCTAATCCGCATCACGTGGCGGAACGCTACGGCCTCTTCACGCTGATCGTCTTAGGTGAAGGGCTGCTCGCCTCAGCGAAGGCGATCATCGCCGCGATCGACGCTTCGGTACACGTCGCGCCACTCATCGTCATCGCCGGGTCTGGTTTGGTCATCGTGGCCGCGATGTGGTGGCTGTACTTTGCAGCACCTATCGCCGACGGGTTCAAGACTTACCGCTCGTCATTCTTGTACGGTTACGCTCACTATCTCGTCTTCGCCGCAGCCGGAGCCGTATCGGCGGGACTCGAGACGGCAGTTTCGGTGCAGACCGGGCATCCCACGGCCGGCGCGTTCGCACCGACGTTGCTGGTGCCCACGCTCGTATTCACTGCGGCCGTCTGGCTCATGGCTTTGCGCCGTCACATGCCGCTGTGGGCTAATTGGGCATCAGCCGTGGCGCTTGCGGCCCTTGGTGCTGCAGCTGTCGCGCCGTTGAATCCCGTCGGTCTGACTGTTGCAACTGCCGCCGTGCTGACGTCGTTGGTGGTCGTTGTCGTGATCACCGTGCCCACCGAAAGCAATGGTGCAGACCCCACTAGGGGTGTCGGGTGAAACGCCAAACAGCCTCGTGCGCCCTCAATTGTGACGGCTGGGCGCGTCAGAGACCCTAAATATACGAAAGAAGGGAACTCACACATGGCTGTCCCGCAGCGAAAACTGGGCACTAACGGCCCCACTGTTTCATCGATCGGGCTGGGTGCGCTCGGCATGTCCGACCTCTATGGACCGGCTGACGAGGCCGAGTCGATCGCTACCATCCACGAGGCGATCGACAGCGGCATCAACCTCATCGACACGGGCGACTTTTACGGCTCCGGTCACAACGAGATGCTGATCGGTCGAGCGCTCACACAGCGCAATCGCCAGGACGTCGTCCTGAGCGTCAAGTTCGGAGCGCGACGCGCCCCGGACGGCAGCTTCCAGCCAGTGCCCTACGATGTCTCGGCGGCGGCGGTCAAGGACCGTCTCGCGTACTCCCTGCGCCGCCTCGGAACCGATTACATCGACATCTATCGCCCGTCCCGGCTGAACCCGGAGATCCCACTCGAGGACACGCTTGGTGCGCTCGTCGAGATGCAGCAGGCCGGATACATCCGCTTCATCGGTCTGTCGGAGGTCGGCGCGGAGACGATCCGCCGGGCGGCGAAGGTTACCCCGATCTCCGATGTTCAGATCGAGTATTCGCTGCTTTCTCGTGGCCCTGAGCGCGCGATCATTCCAACGCTGCGTGAGCTGGGCATCGGGCTGACCGCGTATGGGGTGCTGTCGCGGGGTCTGCTGAGCGGCCATTGGAGCGCGGATCGGAACCTGTCCGCGGGTGATTTCCGCGCGTCGAGCCCCCGGTTCCGGCCGGAGAACTTGGAGCACAATCTCGCGTTGGTTGAGGCGCTGGGCCGGGTCGCTGAGCGGCTGGGGGCGACGACCAGTCAGGTGGCTATCGCGTGGGTGGCAGCGCAGGGAGAGGACATCGTCCCCCTGGTTGGCGCGCGTCGTCGTGACCGGTTGGAGGAGTCGCTTGGCGCGACGCGTCTGCAGCTGGATGAGGGCGCGTTGTCGGAGATTGCTCAGGCGATCCCTGCGGGTGCGGCTGCCGGCGAACGTTATGCCGCGGGTCAGATGGCGACGTTGGACAGCGAGCGGTGATCGGGTTCTCTTCTCCGTCGATGCGGGTCATCTGACGGAGGAGGCGAGGGGCGGTCCGCTGTTTCACTGATCTCGCCTGTTCTGAGGAGATGTCGTGGAATTGCTGACCGCCCCGCCGTTGTCCGGAGCGCGGTGCTGGTCTCTTTCAGCTGTTCGGCGGCGGCGCGGTGGAGTCTCGTGCGCTGAGGGTGAGCGCGGGTCCGGGCCGCGATGGCAGCGGCTTTCCGGCGTCGATCTGGTCGAGCAGCAACCGGGCGGCTCTTTCGCCAAGTTCGACGGTGTCCCGGGTGAGGGTGGTCAGCGATGGGCGGATCAGCCGTGCCATCGCGGAGTCGTCGAACGAGACGATCGACAGCCGGTCGGGGACTGGGACGCTCATTTCCGCGGCGACGCCGAGCCCGGCGACGGCGAGCACGTCGTTGTCGTACACGATCGCTGTCGGTGGGTGTGGTTGGGAGAGCAGCTGCCGGGTGGCGTTTTCTCCTTCGGCTGCGGAGTAGTCGGTTGTAACGGATTCCGCGTGGTCGAGTCCGACGGTGGTCGCGAATGTTTGCAGGGCGTCGATGCGCATGCCGGTGTGTTCGAAGTCGGCTCGGCCGGCGACGTGCGCGATTCGCCGATGTCCGAGCGCGTGCAGGTATCGGTAGACGGTGAGCGCGGCGTCGCTGTCGTCGATCCAGATTGTGGGCGCTTCCCCGTCGGCGCTGGGTCTGGATCCGATGACGACGGTCGGCATCCCGAGTCTGGCGAGCAGGTCGACCCGCGGATCGTTGGTCCTCGGGTCGATGAGGACGACACCGTCGACTTGGTGCCCGTTCCACCATTCCTGGTAGGTGTCGAGCTCTTCGGTGAGGTCTCGGGCGACGAGGAGGTTCATGCCGACGTGGGATCCGCTGAGCCCGAGTTGGATTCCGGAGATGAGGTCGCCGAAGAACGATTCCGTGCCGAGGGTTCTCGCTGGGCGGGTGAGGACGAAACCGACGGTTCCTGCGCGGGCGCCGCCGAGGGCGCGTGCGGCGGAGTGCGGCCTCCAGTGCATTTCGCGGGCGATTTCAAGGATGCGGGCTCGGGTGCTGGCGGAGACTCCGGGCCGGTTGTTCAACGCGAAGGACACGGCTCCGGCGGAGACGCCGGCGCGTGCGGCGATGTCGGCGATGGTCGCCCGCCGTGGAGTTTCCATGTGCTTCTTTCGGCTGGGGGAGGTTCCCAAGGATCGTTTGACTATACCGCTTTAGTTGGCGAACATGGCCCAATGCCGCCGATGGCAGCAGGCAACTTCCATTTTCACTAAACCGCTCTAGCGAGCCTTGTAAGGGAGTCAGAAGCGATGACGCTCAGTACCATCACCGAACGAATTTCATCCGCCACTCGGCGACGCGCTGCCGTTGCTGTCGCCGGCGCAGCGGTCGCCGCACTGGCGTTGACTGCGTGCTCTTCCGGCGCGCCAGGCGACCAGGATGCCGGGAAGGTCACCGGATCGATCACTCTTCAGACCTGGTCATTGACGCCCAAGTTCACCGGCTACCTCAACGGCGTCATCAAGGACTTTGAGAAGGCGCATCCGGGCACGTCGGTGAAGCTCGTCGACCAGCCCGGCGACGGCTACTCCGACAAGGTCCTCAGCCAGGCCGCGTCGAACACCCTCCCGGATGTCATCAACCTGCCGCCGGACATCGCGCTCCCGCTGGCGAAGAAGGGTTTCCTCGCCGATGTCAGCAAGACGGACAGCGCCCTCAACGACACGTACGTCACTGGTGCGGTCGACGCCTACAAGTACAAGGGCCTGACAGGTGTTTACGGTTACCCCTGGTACCTCAACACCGACGTGAACTACTGGAACAAGACGCTATTCAACCAGTGTGGCCTCGACCCGGAGAAGGTGCCGGCGACGACGGATGAGCTGTTCACGCAGGCCGAGACGCTGCACAAGAACTGCCCGGACCAGTACCTGATGAGCCGCAAGCCGACGCTCTCGGACTTCACCCTGGCGGGCATCAAGGTACTCAACGGCGACGGCACGAAGTTCGTGTTCGCCGACTCGTCGAAGGCCGTCGACCTGATCGACCGGTACGCGAAGGCGTATAAGGAGGGACTGCTTCCCCCTTCCGTCCTGAACAGCGACTATCTCGGCAACTCCACGCTGTTCACCCAGGGGAAGGTGGCGTGGACCACCGGTGGAGCGACGAGCTTGTCCGACTTCGAGAAGAACAACCCGTCGCTCAGGGGCAACGTCGTCGTCTCGAAGGCGCTCGACACCCCGCCGCTTTACGTGCAGGGTCTGAGCGTGTCGGCGAGGTCGAAGCACCCGGCTACCGCGGCGGCGTTCGCAGCGTTCATGACGAACGCGAAGAACCAGGTTGCTTTCGCTCACCTGGTGAACATCTTCCCGTCCACGAAGTCGTCGCAGTCCGACCCGTTCTTCTCCAAGAACGACGGCACGGTGAACGGTGAGGCGCGGGTCATCGCCAATGAGGAGCTGAAGACCGCGAAGAACCTTCAGCCGGTCGAGGCGAACCAGGCGATGCAGACCTTCCTCGACCAGCAGATCGCGCTCGCGATGAAGGGGTCCACCTCCGCGGAGGATGCGCTGAAGACCGCGCAGACCAAGATGAACAGCCTGCTCGCCAACGGCTGACCACATGCTGCCCGGTCGGACGGTTTCGGGTGCTGTCCGACCGGGCCCTATTTCGAAAGGGGTCGTGATGCGCGCCAACCGCTGGTTCACCCCGTGGGTCCTCATTGCGCCCGCCCTGCTCTGGCTGCTGGTGTTCAGCGTGTGGCCGTCGATCAACACCGTCCGGCTTTCGTTCACCAACGCGAGTCCTCTCGGCGGTCAGACCAGCTGGGTGGGGCTCGCGAACTTCCAGAACATGTTCGCCGACCCGCAGGTGTGGGATGCGCTGCTCAACAGCGTCGTGTACCTGGTCGTCTGTCTCCCGCTGCTCACGCTGCTGCCGCTGCTCATGGCGGTGCTGGTGGAGAAGAAGCTGCCCGGGATCGCGTTCTTCCGCACCGCGTTCTACACGCCGGTCATCGCGTCCGCGGTCGTCGTCGGGCTGATCTGGACGTGGCTGCTCGACGACCGCGGCATCATCAACGAAATCGCGCACACCCTCGGTCTCATCCAAGGCCCCGTACCGTTCCTGACCGACCGGTGGCTGCTGCTGTTCAGTGCAATCAGCCTCACCGTCTGGAAGGGTCTCGGCTACTACATGATCATCTTCCTCGCGGCGCTGGGGAACGTCGGCAAGGATCTCCACGAGGCCGCGGCGCTGGATGGCGCGGGCGCGATCCGCCGGTTCTGGTCCGTGACCGTCCCCGGCGTGCGCGGCACGATCGTGCTCGTCGGCATCCTGGTCTGCATCTCCGCACTCCGCGTCTTCACCGAGTTGTTCGTCCTCACCAACGGCACCGGCGGCCCGGGCGGGGAGGACCAGTCGCTGGTCATGCTCATCCAGCAGTACGCGCGCGGGTTCACCGGCAACCTCGGCTACGCGTCCGCGCTCAGCCTCCTGCTGTTCGCGGTGACGCTCATTCCGCTGCTCGTCCTCGCCCGCATCAACAACAAGGCGGAACAATGACCCAGGCAACTCTTGTTCGTCCGTCGCAGGACCACCGCGAGACACCGCCGCGCACCCGCCGTCGCGGGTCGTGGGGTCGAATGTCCACGCGTGAGCGGGTGCTGCGGTACGTGCTGCTGGTGGTCGTGCTGTTCATCACGATCGGGCCGTTCCTCTGGCAGCTGTCGACATCGCTGAAGGGGTCGGGCGAGGACATCTACACGTCCACGCCGTCGTTCATCCCGGCTCAGCCGACACTGGACAACTACGCGAAGGTCGCCGACGCGATCCCGGTCTGGGTGTACATCGGCAACTCCCTCGTCGTCGCCGCCATCGACGTGATCGGCAACATCGTCTTCGCCACCTTCGCCGGCTTCGCGCTGGCGCGCCTGCGCTGGAAGGGACGCCGCTACATCCTCGGCCTGTTCCTCGCGACCCTCGTGCTGCCGGGCGAGGCGACGATCATCTCTCAATTCGTCACCGTGAAGGACCTGGGACTCGCCGACTCGCTCGTCGGCGTCGCCCTGCCCGGGATGATCGCGGCGCTGAACGTGCTCCTGATGTACAACGCCTTCCGGCAGATCCCCGAGGAGATCGATCAGGCGGCGGTGATGGATGGCGCGAACGCCTGGCAGCGCCTGTGGTCGATCGCGCTCCCCGCCGTACAGGGGGCGATTGCGGTCATCGCCATCTTCGCCTTCATCGGCGCCTGGGACGACTTCCTCTGGCCGCTCATCGTGCTCCAGTCCCCGGACAAGCTGACGCTGACCGTCGGCTTGCAATACCTGCAGGGCACGTTCAGCAACGACCAGCGGCTGATCGCGGCCGGCACGATGATCGCGTTCATCCCGATCGCGGTGATCTTCTCGGTGCTGCAACGGTTCTTCTTCAAGGGCGTCGAAGAGGGCGGAGTGAAGGGCTGATGCGCTTCGGTGTCAACTACACCCCGCCCACCGGCTGGTTCCACTCCTGGCTCGATTTCTCCCCGTCCGACGTCGCCCGCGATTTCGAACAGATCGCCTCCCTCGGCGTCGACCACGTGCGTGTCTTCCCGCTGTGGCCGCTCCTGCAGCCGAACCGCACCCTCGTGCGAGCCGGCGGGATCGACGATGTGGTGCGCGTCGTCGACATTGCCGCCGAGTTCGGGATGGACGTGAACGTGGATGCCCTGCAGGGGCACCTGTCGAGCTTCGATTTTCTCCCGGCGTGGCTCGACACCTGGCACCGTCGGAACATGTTCACCGACCCCGACGTCGTCGCCTCCACCGCCGACTACGTCCGGCAGCTCGCCGGCGCCGTCGCGAACCGCCCGAACCTTCTCGGCGTCACCCTGGGCAACGAGCTGAACCAGTTCGCCCACGCGCCGCACCCCGCACCGCACGAGCTGACCGCCGCCGACGGGGCCGAGTGGCTGGAGGCGATGGTGGCGGCCGCCCGGGAGGGGCTCGCCTCTGCCGCCCCGGCGGCCGGAGTCACCGTCGCCCAGTACGACGCCGCCTGGTACGACGATGCGCAGCCGTTCGGCCCAGCGCACGCAGCGGACTTCGGCGACCTGACGGTCACGCACTCGTGGGTGTTCAACGGGTCGGCGCAGCTGCACGGCCCGCTCGGCGAGGGATCGGTCCGCCACGCGGAGTACCTGATGCAGCTCGCCGCCGCGTGGAACCGGAGCGCGGACCGGCCCAACTGGCTGCAGGAGGTGGGGGCTCCGACCAACGTCGTCCCGACCACCGACGCCGCGGAGTTCGTCGAGCGCACCGTCCGCCATGCGGTCGAGGTGCAGAACACCTTCGGCATCACATGGTGGTGCTCGCACGACGTCTCGCGCGCTCTTGCCGACTTCCCCGAGCTGGAATACGACCTCGGCCTGTTCACCAACGACGGCCGGCTGAAGCCGACGGGGGAGCGATTCCGCGACCTCGTCGCGGAGCTGGGCGACGCCCCTGCAGGGCGGCCGGTCCAGCACGCCCTGGTTCTCGACGATGTGGACGACGATGGTGACCCGGTGCCCGGCGTGCGCGAGTCCTGCGCCCCGGGTGGAGCCTTCTCGCAGGCATGGCTTCACCTCGCACAAGAGATCGGCCGTGGCCCGCAGGTGGTGCTGCGCTCCCGCACCTACGACGCCGCCCTTCTCACCGCCCGCGGAGTGACCGAGCTCCACGATGTTCCGGCGACGACGGCGGCGACCTCGATAGCCGTCGCTCACCCCGCTACCGGCTTCTGACGAAATCAAGTACCGAAAGGCCCTCATGCACGACGACATCCCCCTCACCATCGGCCGCGCCAAGCGCGTCCTCGACGAGCGCATCCTGCCCGCCGTCCATGCCGCATCGACGCCGCTGGAGGTGGGATGGAACGAGCTGCCAGGTGAGCCCATCCCGCCGGTCGAGGGGCTGGCGCTGACCTTCGAGCCGTACGAGGTCGGCACGCCGTGGGGCGCCGCGTGGGGCACCACGTGGTTCCGCCTCACCGGCGTGATCCCCGCCGAGTGGGCGGGCCGTCGCGTCGAGGCTGTCATCGACCTCGGCTTCGACAAGAACATGCCGGGGTTCCAGTGCGAGGGGCTCGTCTACCTCCCCGACGGCACGGCGGTGAAGTCGATCAACCCGCGCAACCAGTGGGTGCTGATCGCCGAGGAGGCGGTCGCCGGCGAGACCGTCGAATTCTTCCTGGAAGCGGCGTCGAACCCCGTCCTGCTCGACTACCACCCCTTCCTCCCCACGCAGGAGGGCGACATCCTCACGGCGTCGTCGAAGCGGCTCTACTCGTCGCGCCGCATGGACCTCGCCGTCTTCGAGCGCGAGGTCTTCGAGCTCGGACTCGACATCGAGGTCCTGCTCGAGCTGCAGGAGGAGCTGCCCGCCGGCCCCCGCAGGATGCGCATCCTGCAGGCCCTCGACAACGCGCTCGACGCCCTCGACCTTCAGCACATCCCCGAGACGGCGGCCGCCGCGCGCGCCGAACTGGTGGAGGTGCTGGATGCGCCCGCCGACGCCTCCGCGCACCGCATCTCGGCGGTCGGCCACGCCCACATCGACTCTGCCTGGCTGTGGCCGGTGCGCGAGACGATCCGCAAGGTCGCCCGCACCTCGTCCTCGATGACGGACCTCATCTCCCAGACCGACGACTTCCTCTACGGGATGTCGTCGGCGCAGCAGTACGCCTGGCTGAAGGAGCACCGCCCCGAGGTGTGGGAGAAGGTGAAGGCCGCCGTCGCGGCGGGCCGCTTCCTGCCCATCGGCGGCATGTGGGTCGAGTCGGACACCGTCATGCCGACCGGCGAGGCGATCGTGCGCCAGTTCTCGCAGGGCCAGCGGTTCTTCCGCGACGAGCTCGGCGTCACCCCGAAGGGCGTCTGGCTGCCGGACAGCTTCGGCTACTCGCCCGCGCTGCCGCAGCTGATGCGTCGTGCCGGTTTCGAGTGGTTCTTCACGCAGAAGATCTCCTGGAACCAGGTGAACGTCTTCCCGCACCACACCTTCCTCTGGGAGGGGATCGACGGTTCGCGCGTGTTCTCGCACTTCCCGTCGATGGACACCTACAACTCGCAACTCTCCGGCATGGAGGTCGCGAAGGCGTCCCGCCAGTTCCGCGAGAACCGCCTCGCCTCCGGGTCGATCGCGCCGGTCGGATGGGGCGACGGCGGAGGCGGCACAACGCGTGAGATGACCGGCAAGGCGGCCCGCCTGGCCAACCTCGAGGGGAGCGCGCGCGTGGTCTGGGAGCACCCGGACACCTTCTTCGAGCGCGCGCGCCAGGAGCTGCCGAACCCCGCCGTCTGGGTCGGCGAGCTGTACCTCGAGCTCCACCGTGCCACCCTCACCTCGCAGCACAAGACCAAGCAGGGCAACCGGCGCACCGAGCACCTCCTCGTCGAGGCGGAGCTGTGGGCCGCGACCGCCGCGGTCCGCACCGGGTACGAGTACCCGTACGAGGCATTGGACGCTTTGTGGCAGCAAGTGCTGCTCCAGCAGTTCCACGACATCCTCCCTGGCACCTCCATCGCGTGGGTCCATCGGGAAGCTGTCGCCGAGTACGCCCGCGTGGCCGACCGATTGAACGGCATCATCGAAGAGGCGTTGCAGGCCCTGGTCGGTGAAGGTGAGACGGAATACATCGTCAACCCGGCGCCCTTCCCACGCCCCGGAGTACCGGCGCTCGGTGTGAGCCGCGACGATGGCATCCCGGCCGCGGTCCCGGTCCGCGTCGAGGAGATGGCCGACTCGTTCGTTCTGACCAACGAACTGGTGAGGGTGGTGGTTAACCGGGAGGGCTTGATCACTTCTGCGGTGGACCTCGCGACCGGCCGGGACGCCATCCCCGCCGGCGCCGAAGCCAACCTCCTCCAGCTGCACCAGGACTTCCCGAACATGTGGGACGCCTGGGATGTGGACCGGTTCTACCGCAACCGCGTCGACGACCTCCGCGAGGTGGACGAGATCGCCGCGCGGGTCACAGACGACGGAGTGGCTCAGGTGGGTATTCGCCGGTCCTTCTCGAGTTCGACCATTGAGCAGACGCTGTCACTCGCGCCGGGATCCCGAACGTTGGAAATCGGTCAGGTCATCGACTGGCACGAGACGGAAAAGTTCCTCAAGCTCGCGTTCCCGCTGGATGTGCGCGCCGAGCACACCATCGCAGAGACGCAGTTCGGGGCCAACAAGCGCGTCACCCACACCAACACCTCGTGGGAGGCGGCGAAGTTCGAAACCTCGATGCACCGCTACGTGCTCGTGGAGGAGCCCGGCTTCGGCGTCGCGCTCGTGAACGACTCGATCTACGGCTTCGACGTCACCCGCGACGCCGAGGACGCACACGTCACCACGACGCTGCGCCTCTCCCTGCTGCGCGCACCGCGCTTCCCCGACCCGGAGACCGACCAGGGATTGCAGACGCATCGCTTCGGTCTGGTCATCGGCACATCCGTCGCCGGCGCTACGGAGCAGGGTGTGCTGATGAACCTGCAGCCTCGAACGGTGGACGGAGCCCACAGCTTCGAACCGCTGGTCACCTCGACGGGCGACATCGTGATCTCATCCGTCAAACTGGCGGATGACCGTTCGGGTGACCTGGTTGTTCGCGTGTATGAGCCTGCTGGCCGTCGCGCCGTCGGCACCGTCCACGTGGCAGCCGACGTCACAGCCGTAGCCGTGACCGATTTGCTTGAGGATGCTCTCGACGAGGCTGAGGCTGTTCAGGCGAGCGGAGAGGTGGCGGTGGCGCTGCAGCCCTTTGAGGTGCGCACGTACCGTTTCCAGCTGCAGCGCTAGCTGACAGCATCGCGCCGGGGTTCGCGTCGTGTTGTCGCGAACCTCGGCGTTGCCAGTATCGATCAGGCGATTGCGCCAGGGACGAGGTGGCGGCGCTCACTCAGCTCATGCGCGCTGCGGTTCCGCTATCCCGTGGTCGCTTCCCTCCGCTGTGACCGGCCGGATCGCGAGAACCAGGATTGCGGCCCCGCATGCCGCGATGACCGACCAGACAACCCAGCTGTGGCTCGCGAAAGCGTCATCGAGTGAACCGCCGGGTGCAGCGACCAGGATTGCTCCCCCGACAGCGACGCCAAGCGCAGAGCCGACTTGTTTGACGTGGAGATGAGGCTGGCTGCAACCCCGGCGCAATCACCCTCGCGATAGCCAGTTACTCGGGAGGGATCCGGTCGAGTAATCGTGCTCAAGTCGCGGCCCCCAATCCACCCATACGGTGACCCTGTGAACGCAATGATCAAGACGCACGGAGCCTGGGATGACTGACGAGGGAAAGGGTGAGCGTGGCCCGTTTGGTGAGCTGATCGAGCGGGCCGCCGAACAGTTGGACCGCTTGGCAGGCCCCGTGTACGGGGACGCGCCGCGCTTCGTAGGACCGGAGGCGACCGTCGGTGAGACGCAGTCACTGTGCTCGATCTGCAGGCAGCCGAAGGAGACACACCGGCTAACCTTCGACGTTCTGGACCGGAGTCGGCACATCAGCTGTCCGGTGATGACCTGGGAGCAGTTGAGCTACTAGCTGGCCGCACATGTGAGGTCCGCATCAGGGATCCAGGATAGGACGGTCAAGGGAGGATCGAATCGACGTATCCGCCATCGACGCGTAGCGCACCACCGGTGGTCGCCGAGGAGTAGTCCGAGGCTAGGTACACGCACATGTTGGCGATCTCCTGCGGTTCGATCAGCCGCTGCAGCAGGGACTGCGGCCGATGCGAGCGCATGAACTCGCGCTGCGCTTCCTCCCACGGAAGGTCTTTGTCGACGAGTTCGTAGACGAAGTCTTCAACGCCTTCGGTATGCGTCGGCCCGGCGATCACGCAGTTGACGGTGACGCCGGATCCGGCCGCGGTCTTAGCAAATCCTCGAGATACGGCCAGCAACGCGGTCTTAGACATCCCGTAGTGGATCATCTCCGCAGGGACGACAACCGCTGAGTCACTGGCGATGTACTGAACTCGCCCGAAGCCGCGCGCCATCATTCCGGGAAGGACCCCTCTTGTCAGGCGAACAGCGGCGAGCACGTTCGTTTCGAAGTACTGACGCCACTGTTCGTCGGTGATCTCCAATGCTGGTGTGGCGCCGAAGATGCCGAGGTTATTGACGAGGATGTCCACATCGCCGGCCGCTTCGAGGACAGCGTCGGCTCCCGCTGTTGTCGTCACGTCCCCGACAGCGCGGACCAGTTCAGCATTAGGAACAGATTGTCCGATGGACTCGATCGCCCGCGCAACGCTCTCATCGCTGCGGCCGTTGACACACACTCGGGCGCCCGCGGCAGCGAGCCCAGTCGCAATGGCGAGGCCGATGCCCTGAGTGGATCCTGTGACAAGGGCCGTCCGCTGCTGAAGGTCGATTCGCACAGTTGCTCCTCCCGACGAGTTCGCCTCAGCGGCGACGATACGCCCACGTCACTGTGCGGGATTCACGATCGTTGTGAACGCGAAGACGATGATCAGACCATTGAAGAAGAAGCTCAGCACCGAGTGGACGATCACCCGCCAGCGCGCGGCGCTGGTGATCACGTTGACGTCTGACGCGGCGAACGTTGTCGCAATCGTGAACGCGAAATAGGCGAACTCGACCATGCGGGGGTAGTCGGTCTCAGGGAACTCGAGGATCCGCCTAGAGCTTGAGTAGTACTGCAGGAAGTACAGCTGAGTGAAACCCCACTGGAAAAGCGCCCAGGCGAGGAGCATCGCCCAGATCCCGAACAGCGTCGTGGCGATGCCATACACCGGGTCAGCGCGGTTCAAGCCGAGCTGGATGGCGGCGCCCGCACCGACAAGGCTTGCGAGGATGGTGCCGGAAGAGGCGATGATCCGTGCGGGCCGGCCGAGCTCAAAACCATTGTGTTGCAGCTGGCCTCGCTGCTCATGGCGTGCGGAGCTGGCGATCACGGCAGCGACTACGAAGATGTAGACGGTACCGAGGAGGCACCACACGACCAGCACCCGCACTGAAGCGGCTGCGTCCTCGCTGAAGAAGAAGACCAAACCAATCACCGTGAGAAGAACCTGCGCGATGGAGCTCCCGAGGAATCCGGCGACAGCCCAGCGGCGAGTGCGGTGTCTCCGGGCTGAATCTCCTGAGACGGGTTCGAGTGGGTGGCGGAGAAATTCCGGGTCGCGCAGGCCGCGGCTGCGTCGGCGTGACGCGTCTGACAATGGGACCCTCCGTGGACGGTTATGAGCGGCGTGCGCCGGCTTTGCGTATGTCGACGGTTGCGGTGAGTGGGCTGCTTCGCTGGGGGGATTGGCCTCCGCTCACCGCAACCGGCCTCGGGGCGGCAGTGGAAATACCGACGCAGGCTTGCGAGTTCTTGCCTAACTAATGTCCGCCGTCAGCGGAGGGACGCTCCTGAGTATTTCGACTCGAATGCGGGGCCGTGGGCGTTAGGCCCCAGCCGAAGAGCCTCGGGTTTAGTCTCGCTCTCCGACAACAGGCTGCTGGCCGTACGTGTGACCCCAATCTCCCATCGCAGTGAGGACGGGAAGTAGTGCTGCGCCGGCGGCCGTGAGAACGTATCGGTCGCGTGTCCGCGAACCCGGCTCGCGGTACGTTTCCCGGATTAGGATTCCGCGTCTGACCAGCAGTTGCAGCCGATCGCTGAGGATCTCGGAACTCATCCTCAGTCCCTGCCGAATTTCGGAGAACTTGCTCTTGCCAGCCAGGATCTCACGCACAATCAGAAGGGACCACTTCTCTCCGACGAGGACGATGCATAGCTCAGCTTCGCTGAGTAGCTCCACGTTCGTCATGATTTTATCCTTAGCGTCTGTGGTCAGGAGGGCCGCCCAGCACCCTACTCCTGGGTCCACGATCCTGACTCAGGTCACTTTCTGGGTGCTAGCGTTGAACGAACTCGGTTCTTGTGAGTATTCGTACTCGCCGCGAGCAGGGCTTCCACACAAAAGAGAAGACACGACGTTGACGACTGACTGGCCTCCTGCGCCCGAGCAGGAACTCATCGGCCGAGATGAGGAGCTTTCGCAGCTGCGTGCGTTCGTAGACAACGCCGCGGTTGGTGGCGGGGCGTACATGCTCATCGGCGAAGCAGGTGTGGGCAAGACCAGCCTTCTGAAGGCAACTGCTGACTACGCCCGGGCGCTGGGCACCCGCACACTTGCCACTTCCGGTGTCCAATTTGAGGCGGACATCAGCTATGCGGCGCTGAACCAGGTGTTATTGCCATTGCTGGGTGAGATCCGGTCTATTCCAGTGCCGCTTGGAGAGGCGTTGACCGTTGCGCTCGGTCTCGGTGCTGGACCAGCCCCTAGCCAGCTGATGGTTTGCAACGCGGCTTTGGCGCTGCTCAGTGAGGCCGCGCAACATCAACCGGTGATGCTTGTCGTAGACGACATTCCTTGGGTTGATCGCTCTAGCGCAGCCATCCTCGGGTTTGTCGCGCGAAGGCTGCGGGGCACACGGATCGGCTTCCTCGCCTCGTTCCGTACAGGAGAAGCGAGCTTCTTCGAGCGGAGCGGGCTCGACGAGGTGTACGTCTCGCCACTGTCTCGAGATGATGCGGAGCTTCTCGTCCGAAGCCGTCACCCGGAGATGCTTCCCCGCGTGAAGCAGCGCCTGCTTGAAGAGTCGGCGGGAAACCCGCTTGCGCTGCTCGAGCTTGCTCACGGGGTGGCGAGCACGCCGTCCTTAACGGAAGGGCAGGCGTTGCCCCTGACGTCCCGGATCGAGTCGACCTTCGCCTTCCGTATCGACGAACTGACAGCAGAGACCAAGCGAGCCCTTCTGACGGTGGCATTGGACGGTCGCGACGACCTGCGAGAACTCTCGAAAGCAGGGCTGCTGCTCACCGCTTTGGCGCCAGCGGAACGTGCGGGCCTCGTCACCGTGGATTTGGGCGCGTCCACTGTGCGGTTCCTGCACCCGCTGATGCGGTCTGCTGTCGTGCAGCGCTCCACGAGCGAGGAGATGCGTGAAGTTCACCGCACGATCGCGAATCACCTCGAGGGCGACCCGGAGCGTCAAGCGTGGCATCTCGCCGCCGCCGCCATCGAACCGGATGAAGCAATCGCATCCCGGTTGGAAGCCGCCGGGCGCCGCGCGTTGCAGCGCGGCGACGCATCCCGCGCGATCGCAGCGCTTACCAGAGCGGCACAGCTGAGCCCTAACCCACACAATGAAGGACGCCGGCTGGCAGAAGCGGCGTATCTCGGCGCCGACGTCACCGGTGAACTCGTCAACGCTTCAAAGCTGCTCGACGAGGCGCGACGTGCCGACCCCAACCTGACAGCATCACTGCATGCGGCTGCGGCTGCGGCGTACATGATCGTGAACGGAGAAGGGAGCGTCGACACCGCGTTCCAGCTTCTCCTCGGCGCGATCGAGACCGGCGACCACGGGTGGCGCGAAGACAACGACGAGCTCGCTGAAGCGCTGAGCACACTCCTGCTCCTGTGCTGGTGGGCGGGTCGCGACGACTATTGGGCGCTTTTCTACCAGACACTTGGCAAGGTTCAGCCAGAACCACCGGAGCTGGTACTGGTGCAAAGCAGAGTCTTCCCCGATACAGCCCGAAGCCAGCCTGTAGACCGTGAACACCTCGCCGATCTCATCCGGAAGCAGAACGAAGAGTTCGAGCCGAACCGCATCATCCGGGTGAACACGAGCTCGGTGTACGTCGATCTGCTCGCCGGATGCCGCCCCAGCGCCTGGCGGCTCGTCGAAGACGGCCGGCACGGCGGAGCGGTGCGATCGAGCCTCGGCGCGTATATGCATTTGTGCCTGGACGACTTCTCCTCGGGCCGGTGGCAAGAAGGTCAGCAGCTCGCCGACGAAGCGATCAGCGTCTGTCGCGAGCACGGGTACGACTTCATCATCTGGTACTTCCTGCTGCACGAGGCCCTCTTCGCCGCTGGACGCGGAGAGATCTCAACCGCGTTCGAATGGGCGGACGAGCTTAGCCGCGTCGCTGCGCTGCGCAACGCCAAGGGAACCGAACGGATCGGATACCACGCACGGACCGTCGCCGCTGTCGCGGCCGGCGACTGGGAGAGTGCCTACCGTTACGCCACCCAGATGAGCCCCGCAGGTGAGCTTGCCGCGTACACCCCGCACGCCCTCTGGGTGACCTACGATCTCGTCGAGGCAGCAATCCGCACGGGCCGGGATGACGCAGCGCGGGCGCATGTGCAAGCGATGATCGACCTGGATCTCGCCGCCATCTCGCCGAGGATGCGGATGCTTAGCCTCGGCGCGCAGGCGCTTACCGCCGAGGGCGACACCGCAATGGACCTTTTCGAACAGGCTGTGACCGTTCCTGGCGTCGAAGCGTTCCCGTTCGACCTCGCGAAGATCCAGCTGTCCTACGGGGAACGCCTTCGGAGGAATCTCAACTCGGTCAGGGCGCGAGAGGTCCTGCACCTTGCTCTCTCGGCATTCGAGCGGATGGGGGCTGTTCCGTGGGCTGCCCGCACCAAAGATGAATTGCGCGCGGCGAGGGACCCGAATGCTCGAACCCTTGTCGACGCCGGCACCATCCAGCTGACACCTCAGGAGCGAGCGATCGCGGAACTCGCGGCGGAAGGTATGAGCAACAAACAGATCGCCGAGCGCCTGTACCTGTCGCCAAGGACCGTCAGCGGTCACCTCTACCGGGTATTTCCGAAGCTCGGGATCACTAGCCGAGCGGCACTACGAGACGCCCTTTTGAGCGTCGCAGGCGAAGGCGTCAGCGAGTAGGGCGAGCCCTGTGGCACGCTTGCTGTAGATCTGCTGCGCTGCGCGATAGTTCGCCTGACGGGCAGAACCTCCGCGCCGCCGTTGTGGTATCCCGGACGACGATCAGCCCCACAATTCAGATGGGCGCCGATCCATAGAGCATCGACATCGTCGGAAGGGGAGGCTGCTACAGCGTGCAACCATCACGGTCCACGGTGACCGAGATACGCCACCGCCACTCGGTGCCGGTACCCCGTCCGATCAGAGAACGGGCAGCGGGTTGCCCCACGGGTCAAGTTCGTAGTCTCCGACCGAGAGCAGCTGCGTCCGCAAGGTCGCCGGAGCGTAGTACTCCATCGCCCCAGGGCCGCCAAGAAGCACCACGGTATGAGATGGACTCAGAGACAGCAGGACGCTGGTGAGGTCCCCGCTATCGGCGGTCGCGATCACCGCTGCATTGAACCGTTCGCACCACCATGAGGCGCCGCGAGCCGCGTCCGGAACTCGAAGCACTAGAGAGAGGCGGTCTGGTCGGTTGCTCATCACCTCGGTTGCCGCGCGGCCCTTCACAGCGTGGCGAGAGAGGAACTCGACGAACCGTTGCGTGACTCGCTTGTTGAACATCGCCCACATCTCCCTTCCGAACCATCTCGTGCAAGCATCACTCGCGGTGCAGTCGCACCGATTCGGTCGTTTGACTCCATCAGGCAACCCCGAGTCATTCCCGGCGAAATAGGGTCATCTGTCTCAAGCGCTCAACCCTTGACGGCCAGCAAGATCGGGAGACAGCAACAGACCAGGAGGTTTCCGGGTGGCGATAGAGCTTGGCGTGTTCGGGTTCGGAGAACTAGCAAGCTACCCAGTAAGGCAAGGGGATGCGGCGAACGTAACCCGGGGACTCCGGGAGCTCGGCGACCTCGCCGAGACGGCCGATCGTGTCGGCTTGGACGTGTTCGGCATCGGTGAACATCACCGCGAGGAGTTTGCCGTCTCAGCACCCGCGGTGGTGCTTGCCTCCCTGGCTGAGCGGACAAGCCGCATCCGGTTGGCGAGTGTGCTCACGGTGCTCGCCGCGGATGATCCGGTACGAGTGCTTGAACAGTTCGCTACCGTCGATGCGCTGTCGTACGGACGAGCAGAGCTGATGGTCGGGAGGGATTCGTTCCCGGAGGCATATTCGTTGTTCGGCCACCGGCTCACCGATGACGAGTGGCTGTTCGACGAGAAGCTGCGCCTTCTCCTCCAACTCCGACAGGAGCAACGCGTCACCTGGTCAGGTGAGTCCCGACCTGCCCTCCACGAAGCGAGAATCGTTCCCCGTCCGGTCGGAAAGTTGCCGATCGGAGTCACCACCGGGCGGACTTCTATGCCGGTTGAACTCGCCGGTGAACTAGGCGTGCCGCTGTGCATGCTCATGCATACCGGAACTTGGGAGTCCTACCGGCCGCTTGCCGAGCTGTATCGGCAATCGTTCCAAGAACCCGAGAATGGGCCGGCGCGCCCGACACTCGCTGCTCTCGTCCCTGGGCACATCGCGGTGACGGCGGACAAAGCCAGGCGTGACCTCGAAACGCACGCATCGCAGCCTGACCGGTCCATCCCCTCCACCGCCATCATCGGCGACGTCGCCGACGCGATCGGCCAGCTCGTGCAGCTGTACGACACCCTCCGACCAGAGAGGATCCTCGTTTCCCTCGGCCGGGGCCGTCTCCCACACTCCGACGCGCTCGCGAGCGTCGAACTGTTCGGCAAGGAGGTCGCCCCTGCGGTGCGCGAGATCGTCGCCCAGCGGAAATCGGGCAGTTCCGTCTGATGCACGCGCCGCGCAGCTCGGCGGCCTGCCAGATTGATCCGAGACGCCGCCCCCAGAGGCGTCGCGCGACTACGTTCACCCGAGGAGCAACCCGAATGACGGCCCCAAACCGCCGCGCCCACATCGTCGTGGCGTCACTCGTCGGCACGAGTATCGAGTTCTACGATTTCTACATCTACGGGACTGCAGCGGTGCTCGTCTTCCCGACGCTGTTCTTCCCCAACGACAGCCCGATGGCGGCCCAGCTTGCGTCATTGCTCACCTTTGCGCTCGCCTTCATCGCTCGCCCGATCGGGTCGCTGCTGTTCGGCCATTTCGGTGACAGGGCCGGAAGGAAGCGCACCCTCGTCGCCTCGCTACTGATCATGGGCGCCGCGACCATCCTTATCGGCTGCCTTCCCACCTACGACGCAGTCGGCGCATGGGCGCCGGCCCTGCTCGCCGTCCTCCGATTCAGCCAAGGCGTCGGCCTTGGTGGGGAGTGGAGCGGTGCCGCGCTCCTCGCAGTGGAGAACGCTCCCTCCGACCAGCGGGGCCGTTTCGGCTCTTTTCCGCAGCTTGGGGCGCCGATTGGGTTCATTCTCGCCAACGGTGTCTTCCTCCTCTTGACTGCGACGATGCCGGCGCCGCCCGGTGAGGCGGCGTCCGAAGCGTTCCTGGCATTCGGTTGGCGACTACCATTCCTGCTCAGCGCTGTTCTGGTTGCTGTTGGCTTGTACCTCCGGGTGCGCCTGGTCGAAACACCAGTGTTCGCGGAGTTGGTCGAAGCCGGGAAGACCCTCCGGGTGCCGTTTGCTCGGGTTGTGAGACGTAACTGGCGACAGCTGATCCTCGGAACGCTCGCATGCGTCGCCACCTACGTGCTGTTCTATCTATTGACCACGTTCACGCTTGCCTACGGCACGGCGCCGGTGATTGCCGCCGAAGGGCAGAAGGCGGGTCTCGGCTTCCAGCGGATCACATTCCTCGCGCTGTTGCTGCTCAGCGTCGTCTTCTTCGGCCTTGCTATCCCATTCGCGGGGAGGTTGGTCGACCGTATCGGGCGACGTTCGCTCTTATTGCCCGTGACCGCGGGAATCGTCGCCTATGGGCTGCTCTTCCAAGTCTGGTTCACCCACCCCGAGGCGCCAGCGGCCACGCTCGCCTTCCTCATAGCCGGTTTCATCCTTATGGGTCTGTCGTACGGGCCGATGGGCGCGCTACTTCCGGAACTGTTCCCCGCTGACGTCCGATACACCGGGTCGGCGATCGTGTACAACCTTGGCGGCGTCGTCGGCGCTTCGTTCGCGCCCGCTATCGCGCTTTCCCTCTGGCAGCCGAACGGTGACCTCACCGCCGTCGGCCTCTACTTGGCGGCGGCCGCAGTGATCACTTTGCTGGCGCTCCTTCTCATGCCTGAGACGCGTCAAACACAGGTTCGGCTCCAGGTCCCAGCGGAGAGCTAACACGTGGAACCGCCGCGGAGGGGGAACCCTCCACGGCGGTCACCTACGGCAGCGACTGGCGAGCTCACCCTCCCACATCAGCCTCCGCCACGGCCCGCGCTCGCATCCGCCACACAACCAAGGCGGAAACCCATGCGATCACGAACACTCCGACCACTGCGAAACCAAGAGTGTTCAAGTCAACGCTTGACGCCCACGACCAGAAACCGCCGGTCAGGTTCATGCTTTCGCCGAAGAGACTGACGATTTCGATCGTCCCGACGATGAACGCGACACCAACAGACAGCGTTGTCACACCCAGGTTGTAGACCATCCGCCGGCCGGGCTTGGCGAACGCCCATCCGTACGCGAACCGCATCACCAGACCGTCGGCGGTGTCCAAGAGCGACATCCCCGCTGCAAACAGCAGCGGAAGCGACAGCAGTGCATACCAGGGGATGCCCGATGCGGCGCTTGTCGCGGCAAGGACAAGGAGGCCGATCTCAGTAGCCGTGTCGAACCCGAACCCGAACAGCACACCCAACGGGTACATCTGCCACGGTCGGCGAATGGATCGCATCACCTTCCCGAACGCTTTCGACATCGGACCCTGTGCGGCTGCGCCTTCGTCCGCTTCGACGGCGCTGAGGGTGCCGGCGCGGACCTGCCGGTAACGGCGAACTGCCCGGGTAAGCAGCACAAGGTTGATGGCGGCGATCACGTAGAGGAACAGGCCGGAGACTGTGGTGCCGATAACGCCGGTGACCTGGTGCAGGGTCGAGTTCTCGTTCTCGATCGGACCGATGAGTGCGCGAGCCCCCAACGCCAGCGCAACCGTCAACGCGAGGACCACGCTTGAGTGCCCGAGCGAGAACCAGAACCCGACCGACACAGGTTTGCGGCTATCGCCGACGAGTTTGCGGGTGGTGTTGTCGATCGCTGCGATGTGGTCCGCGTCGAACGCGTGCCGTAGGCCCAGCGTGTACGCGGTGAGGCCGATGCCGATTCCGAGGGAAGCGGTGTGGGCGGTCGTCGTGTGGGAACTGGCAAGCAGCAGCCATCCCATGATGTGAAGGGCGAGGATCGTCGTCGCCATCCCAAAGATCGGCCAGCCCTGACGAGCCGGAGCGGCCGAGGGAACCTCGGCCGCTCGACGGGATGAGAGGATGCTCATCCGGATGCTCCTATCGTCGCCGGTTACTCGGAGACAACCGGCACGTACGGGAACGTGTCGGTCGGCTTCAGCTCCACCGATTCGCGCCCGATAGCGAGGGTGACCGGGGTGTTCGCCGCGAGGGAGAACATCACATCAGGGGCGTTGTCGATCAGGGACCGGCCGTTCCAGCTGTTGAAGCTGAACGCGGCGGGGGTACCGACCGTGTACGGCATCACGTTCGGCAGGAAGCGGTGCGCGATCGCGAGGCCGTACGCGTCCGGGTCAACAGCGGTTCCGTACGCGCGGACAACGCCGGCGATCTCGGAAGCGAGTACCTCGCCCCAGGTGGCGAAGTCGTCCGCGGGACGACCACCGTTCAGGTCGTCACCGAGCTGCTCGTTGAACTGGGTGAACAGCGGGTGGATCATCGGCAGGCCGAAACGATTGATCGGGCGCCAGCCGCCTGCGTCGGTCTGCAGGCTTGCGAGCGACCACACGTTGATCTGCTCAGCGCCGATCTCCGCATCCGGCAGCTCGAGGACGAGCGCGTACAGGGTGGTGCCGGCGAAGTGGTTCACCGCGTCTGCCGCGGTCCAGTCACCCAGGTCCACCTTCGTCCCGTCCTGGAACGCGTGGCCGACGGCGTGCAGGACAGTCGGCTCGATCCAGAACGGGTCGCCGGCCTTCCCTGCCCAGACGCGGACACCGTTCGAGCCGATGACCTCGGTGCCCTCGACGCCTTCGGCGATGACTTCACCCTCGGCGAAGTCGTTCGCGGCGTCCGACCCGGTCAGCTTGCGGAGGACGAACCGCTGCTTGCCGGCCTCGTCACGCTCATCGAAGACGAAACGGTACGTCACGTCCTCGACGGCGTCACCGTCGGTGTCGATCTTGAACTCGTACTTACCCTCGGGGTGGAAGCCCGGAACCTTCGGTTCGCCGAGGGAGTGGGAGACGTCGATCGCGAGGACCGTGCCGGTCTCACCGCGGAAGACGTACATGTCGGTGATGTCGAGGCGCACGTCCTGACGTGCGATCGGGGAGTCGAGGTGGTGAGACATTGAGCTTCTCTTTCTAACGGTTGTGGTTTCGGGGTCCGCCTCTTTATCAGGCGCCTCACCAGTCTTCGGCCGACGAAAACTCCGGTCTGTACCGCCGCCACCACAATCGAAACGGGCGCCCCGACACAGAATGTAGGGAGAACCCCACACCGCTTCTCAGTACGCTGAATAGGTGACGGACGTGAACGCGCGAACAGTTGTCGTGGCTGAAGATCAGCTCTTCGTCCGCGAGGGAATCGTCCGGCTTCTCGAACACGCCGGCATGACAGTCGTCGGTACCGCAGGCACCGCAACAGAACTGGTCCGCGTCGTTGAGCGAACCACCCCGGATGTCGTCATCACCGACATCAAAATGCCGCCAGGTCTAGAAGACGACGGGTTGAAGGCAGCGCAGCAGATTCGCGCATCACACCCGAACATTGGCGTCGTCGTTCTCTCCCAGTACCTCGACGACCGGTTCATCCTCCAACTCGTCGGAGACCGGGCCGACGGGATCGGTTACCTGCTGAAAGAGAAAGTGGCGAATCCCAGTGTCGTAATCGACGCTGTCAACCGCGTCGCAGCTGGCGAGTCAGCGCTAGACCCCGACGTCATCGGGCTGCTCGTCGGACGTAAACGCGTTGCCAGCCCGTTGGACGAGCTCACGCCGCGGGAACGGGAAGTTCTCGCGCTCATGGCGGAAGGGCGGTCCAACGCCGGCATCGCCGAGCAGCTCTACGTCACCGTACCTGCCGTCGAACGGCACATCACCGGGATCTTCTCAAAACTTCAGCTGCAGGAAGCAGACACCGCTCAACACAAACGAGTCGCCGCTGTGCTCCACTACCTCAAAGAGACAGCAAACTGACCAGGTCAGTGGTCGCCAGCTGCTCCTTCGGGACAAACGCCGACACTCCCGCGTCCGACAGCTCAACCTCCGACGGTGTCCGCTCGCCAGCACTCGTGAGAAGCACCCGAACCCCTGGATTCGACGCCCGTATGCTCCACGCTGCAGACAACCCGTCACCGTCAGGAAGCTGAAGATCCAGCAACACCGCATGCGGGACATGTGCGCCGACCGCGGCGACGCCGCCTGCAACGTCGTCAGCCTGCGCGACAACGTCGAAACCCCGCGCCGTCAACAGCGCAAGGGCCACCGCACGGAACGCGGGATCGTCATCGACGATGACAAAGCTAAACGACATGGA
This sequence comes from Leifsonia sp. KNZ12-8B, assembly GCF_056755495.1. Classification (NCBI taxonomy): domain Bacteria; kingdom Bacillati; phylum Actinomycetota; class Actinomycetes; order Micrococcales; family Microbacteriaceae; genus Leifsonia; species Leifsonia sp. KNZ12-8B. The sequence continues at coordinate 53,426 of NZ_JBPGXM010000002.1, read as the reverse complement.
ACACAACTATGCCCACCCAGGCGGGCAATCAGAATGGGGCAAACCCCACAACCTGCACTCATCACCCGACAGGGACAACCACACGGACCGTCGTCCCGCCGCCAGCAGGAGACGTAATCATCAGCTGGCCGCCCAAGGCTGCTGCCCGGTCAAACATGCCCGACAGCCCCGTCCCGGCCACCGACTCGCCGACGCCGCCGAGCCCATCATCAGCGACCGACAACTCCAAAAACTCGCCCACACGGGCGACCACATTGATTCGAGACGGCGACGCATGCTTCACCGCGTTCGCCAACGCCTCACTCACAATGAAATACGCATGCGCTTCCACCGCCGGATCCAACCGGTTCGGGATAACCACATCCGTCACCACTGGAACGGCGCTCCGCATCGCCAACGAATCAATCGCCGCCGGCAACCCGCCAGACGACAACGCAGCCGGGTACACACCCGCGGCGAGCTCCCGCAGCTCATCAATCGCTGCCTTCGCCTCCCCCGCCGCCTGCTTCAACAACAGCGCCGCACCATCAGGGGCCGACGAAACCTGCTCCGCCGCCAACTGCAAAAGAATCGCCAAGCTCACAAGCCGCTGCTGCGCGCCATCATGCAGGTCCCGCGCCGTCCGCCGCCGCACCTCCGCGGTCGCCTCCATCACCCTGCGTTGCGCATCCCGCGCGTCATCGGCACGGACACGCGCCGCGTCGAGTTCGCGTTGCAGCTGTTCCGCGTGTCGGCGTTCAGTTAGGTCGGTGAATGCGGTGACGACTCCGCGGCCGCCGGAAAGGTCTATCGGTGCTGACCACCATGCGATGGGGAACAGGCTGCCGTCTTTGCGGGCGAACCAGTAGTCCTCGCCGCGTGCTTGTTCTCCGGTGCGAGCCGGTTGAAGCATCTGGCAGTCCGCCGCGGGGAAGGGTGTCCCGTCGCCGTGGGAGTGGTGGACGGTGGCGTGGCTGGGGAGGCCTTCGAGCTCGGACCGGTCGGAGTAGCCGAGGGCTTCAACGGCGGCTCTGTTGGGGAAGACGATGTTTCCGTCGGCGTCGACGACCCATACCGGTTGAGGTACCGCTTCAAGGATGAGGAGGGGAGCGGGGTGCAGCAGCCCAGTGTGCATTTCCGCTCCTCACGTCCAGGTCCGGCGTTTTCACCGTGATCTGATGGTCTCGGAAGCGGGCGGTGACCCTCCACGGACAAATGACCCTATTGATCTGCGCTGTCGGTGTACGCGCCTTGACGAACCGCCGGCTCCTCGGCGCGTACGAATGTTCCCGCACCTGGTTCGAGCGGCGCGTCGGTGCTGCTGACGTAGCGGCCCCAGGGTCTGTTCGGTGTCGGCGCAGTGGGTCACGTATGAGTTCGGCTCGAGGCCGTTTGCGCAGTCGTTGGATTCCATTCCCTCTCCTCAGTCTCCTAAGTAGCCATTCCGTTGCTTATACAGACTCCGCGACGACGAGAACTTTGCGCCATCGAGTGGACCCGACGCTTCCACCCTCGCGATGTCGGGTCTGCCCTAGTTGCCGTGGGGTCCGAGGCTGCCGAGTCATCCGACTCAAGACACGTCGGCGAGGTTGTTGGAAGTCTCGGCTTAGGTCGCCGGCTGGGGCCCGCGCCATCGAGGTCGAAGGAGGACAACGTGATTCGTATCGTGTCGCAGTCTGTTCCGGACGCGGTTCGCGGCGCTCTCCACGCGATCAACGATGGTGACAGTGATGCGTTGCGCAGCTGCTTTCACCATCAGGCGGTTATCGACGAGCTGGGGCGTCTGGTCATCGGGGCGGAGGCGATTCGACTTTGGTGTAACGAACTTTTCGAGCGCCGAGCCGCCACCGTCTCGAACGCGATGATCGTCAATGAGTCTCCGGTCCGAACAGCGATGCGCGCCCGCGTCGGGTGGGATGGGGCTGCCGAGAGCCCAGGCACGTTCACCTTCGATGTGGAAGATGGGCTGATAACCATGTTGCGCATCAGCATCTAACCAGGGATCCGCAATCATGGGATCGTCGACGCTCACCGCGATTGAACGGCTTGAGCTTGAGCTGCTCGTAAGGGATGTTCTGGAGGGGCTTTCGCTCGGTCTACCCGATGAGTGCGCTGGATTGCTCCACCCGAACGTGATCGTGCGAACCCGGTGGACTGGTGTGGTGCGGGGCCGCGAGCCGGCAGTCCGGGAGTGCCGGTTGCACCTGTGCCCGATCCAGGGATCACCGATCCTTGTATCGCAGATAATTGTCAGCGACAGCGGTGTGCTGGCGGAATATCGGGTGATGCTGCCTCGGATCGGAGACCAGCCCTTACCGGTCACCGTGCGCAGCGTATACACCGTCGAGGATTTCATGATCCGGGGCTGGCAACAGCTGGAAGGTTAAGCGGTCGGGCACAGCTGAGGTGAAGTCAGCGCGCCGGCCATCAGCGGGCGCGAGATCAGCCGTGGAGTTGGCGCCAGTTGATGACTTGATAGTTGACGATCTCGAACGAAGCGAACCCCATCAGCGAGTGCGACCGGCATGCCGCGTCAAGCGAAACCCAAACCACTTCCTCGACGAGCACGAACTGTTCGACGCTGCTCATCACCACCGCCTTCACCTCGAATGTGGAAAAGGTGTCGAACACTTCGCGGCACAAATTCAACACCGCGGCTTTCCCTTCCACCTCCGACGATGAGCCGGTGAATCTAACCTCTGGGTGGAGAAAAGGATCCATCGCCCGGGCGTCGCGAAGACTCATCACCTCGAGGAAATCTCGGATGAGGAGCTCGTTTTCGATGCGGGTGATGCCTTGCGCTGCCAAGTCTCCGTACTCGTCTGACATGTCAACTCCTCATCGCCGGTTTTCGGTACGCGTCACACGATGCCGAACGGTGCGATAACCGGGATCAGTCGGATGACTCGATTCCGGTACCTGCACCGTGTTGCACGATCGGGACGGGCAGTGTCCGTTGATCATTCAGCCGTGTGCTTCCGAAGTAGACCGCGCGTCGAGTCTGCGGTGTGTGCCTGCGAGCACCAGAACCGTTCCCGCGGTGGTCGCGGCCAGCGGCAGGACAGGTCCCACGTTGGCGGACCATCCGATAGCCGCGGCCCCTGCGATCGCCCCGAAGACGAGCGCTGCAATTGTCACCAGCCGAAGGGTCTTGTTCCCTTGTCCCGCGGCAGCATCTTCCAGAACACTGATCAGAGTGCCCGTCACATACGTCGTTGTCAGCGGGGGAGCGACGGTGCGGCTCACTGCAGTCTGCGCACCCATTGCCACGCTGGACAACACGACGAGCCCCACCTGCACCCACGGTGCCGCGTGTCCTTCGACCGCCGCCCACCCGGCAAGAACCAGCATCTGAGCGGCAACGCTCATTGCCAACCCTGCGGCGACCCCACCCGCAGTGCGGGCAACACGAAAGCAGAAGTATGCGGCGGCCGAGAACGCCACGACCGCACACCCGGCGCTCACGAGGGTCTGCGTATAACCCGGACGGTTAAACAAACCGATGAGGACCAGGTTGCCGGTCATGTTCGCGGAGAAGATTCCACTAAGGCATAGGAACGCGAACGCGTCAGTCGCACCCGCACCGAACGACAGCGCGACAAGACCAACGATCAGGGCACGGGATTTAGGCATGCTTCCACCTCAGCAAACGCCAGGCCTCCCTTCATCGGTCGAATGACGCGTTCCTAAGCAGGGTCATGGCTCGCTTAAGGAACACAAGTCAACTGACTCAAGTCTTCGAAACCCACCGCTTGGGAGGCTCGTCCCGATCACCTACGCACTGAGGAGGAAACGGTGAGCACCTCGACGGACGCCCACGTTCCAACATCGCCACCGGCCGACGACCGGGTTGGGCGGCATCGGATCCGACGCCAGCATCACCCGCACCACCATCACGGCTGGTGGTGGAAGACCCTTCTCACCGGTCTAGCCTTGTGGGCTGTCACTGTGGTGGTGACCGCCTTGACGGGCAACTCAAACCTCGTCCCGACCCTTATCTTGGTTGGCAGCTTCCTGGTCCCATTTGCGGTCGTGTTGTTCGTCATCGAACGAGTGGCCGGCAATATCAGCACACGCCAGCTCATCCTCGCGTTCTTCGTCGGCGGCATCTTCGGTGTTCTCGGAGCTTCCCTGCTCGAGGCCGATTTGTCCCAGAGCTTCTGGGTCTACGGCTTGGTTGGCCTGATCGAAGAGTTCGTGAAAGGTGTCCTTCTGGTCATTTTCGGGTGGCGGGTAGTCCCCAAGAACGCCAAGCAGGGCGCTCTTCTGGGGGCGACCATCGGCGCCGGTTTCGCAGCGTTCGAATCCGCTGGATACGCGTTCAACGCAGCGATCACCTCTCAGGGAATCGACCTAGCTTCGCTGCTGGAGACGGAGATCGTCCGCGCCATCCTCGCCCCCGTAGGGCATGTGCTCTGGACTGCGATCCTTGGAGCCGTCATTTTCGGCGTCTCTTCCGGGCGAACTCGGTTCCGCTGGTCCCGGTGGATTCTCCTCGCATACGCGGGTGCAGCCCTTCTCCATGCCCTCTGGGATTCGTCATCGGAGCTCGCATCCGCGGCGGCGCTGCTTCTCAACGGCCGCGCCATCAAGGAACTCGAAGCAGGCTTCATCCTCGCCCGAACCGCCGAGGCGGTATCCGCGACAACCACCCTCCTGTATATCGCCGGAATCGCAGTCGTAGCGGTCGCCGGAGTGCTCACCATATGGCTGATATTGCGGCACTACCGGCGCCGGGCGGCGTTCGAGCAGACCGAGGACGGAAAGTGAACAGCACCAACTTCCGCCGCCGCAGCACAGCGATCGCCGGCGCTCTCGCCATAGCCGCTGTCCTCACCAGCTGCGACCTGTGGGTTCCGCAGTCGACAAAGACAAACGGCGAAACCGCCGACGGGGTCAGCGGCCAGGTCGGCTCGGTGTACGTCGCAAACGCAGTTCTCATCGTCGGCGACGATCAGGCAAACCTCGTCGCCTCCTTCGTCAACGAAAGCAAAAAGGACATCCACATTCAGATCTCGCACGGCCAGCCGCAAGCCGACAGCACAGTGGACCTCACCGTAGGAGGCGTCGTCCAAGTCGGCCGCAAAAACACGCAGACGGTGATTTTCGACGACTTCACCGCCGAGGCTGGGTCCCTCTATCCCGTCTATTTCACGTATCCGGGACAGACCGGCCTACGGATGGACGTCCCCGTGCTCACCGACCAGCAGCCGATGTACCGCGACCTCGCCCCAGACCAGGCGCACGAATGACAGCGGACGCGGCTGCGAACCTCGCACAAGCAACAGCTGCGCCGCTCGGCCGGCACGCCATCTTCCTCACTCTCACTGTGCGCGACACCCCGGCAGCATACGAAACCGTGCGTAGAACGCTCGCCGATGTCAGCGACAAAGTGAAGTCCGTCGGATTCCGGGACCGGACAGCGAACCTCACCTGTGTAACCGGAATCAGCGCTCGCGCGTGGCCGCCGCTCACCGGCCGCCCGCTGCCGAAAGAGCTGCACCCCTTCCAGGAAATCCAAGGAAGCGTCCATACTGCGGTCACCACCCCCGGTGACCTCCTGTTCCACATCCGCGCAGACCGGCAAGACTTGTGCTTCGAACTGGAACGGCAGATCCTCGCCACCCTCCGCGGCGCCGGCGACGTCGTCGACGAAACGACCGCGTTCCGATACTTCGACACCCGAGACCTGCTCGGTTTCGTCGACGGCACCGCCAACCCTGTCGGACGGGAAATCGCAGACGCGATCCTCGTCGACGATGAAGACCCCGACTTCCGCGGAGGGTCCTACATCGTCACCCAGAAATACCTGCACAACATCGACGCCTGGTCTCAACTCACGACCGAGCAGCAAGAGACCATCATCGGCCGAACCAAAGCGGACGACATCGAACTGCCAGACGCCACATCTGGTCAGCGGTCCCACAAAACGCTGTCAACAATCACCGACGACGCCGGCAACGAGTACTCGATCCTCCGCGACAACATGCCATTCGGGCGGCCCGGCGCCGACCAGTTCGGCACCTATTTCATCGGTTACTCCGCGCGGCTCTGGGTCATCGAACGCATGCTCGAGCGGATGTTCATCGGCGACCCGCCCGGCGCCCACGACCGCATCCTCGACTTCTCCACCCCAGTCACCGGGAACGTGTTCTTCGCTCCAGCCCTTGAGCTGTTCGACTCCTTCGACGATAGCCCGGCGGCTCCCACCACCAACGACATTTCTCTCGGCCTCGGCGCTCTGCGCGCCTGAACATGAAAGGCAGCACAATGGACCACCTTCTCCGTCACCTTGCTCCGGTCTCCGCGGACGTATGGGCGCAGATCGACGACGAAGCGCGAACCCGGCTGGCGCCGGCCCTCGGCGGACGTAAACTCGTCGACTTCGCAGGACCGCTCGGATGGAAGCATTCCGCTACCTCCACCGGGCGGGTCAGCGACGTCATCTCCGCCCCGGAAACCGGACTGATTGCACGTTCACGCGATGTCATCCGGGTCGTCGAAGTCCGAGCCGACTTCACGCTCAACCGTGGGGAACTCGACAGCGCCGCCCGCGGGGCTGTCGACGCCGACTACGGCCCGCTCGACGACGCCGCCGCCAGGATCGCCAGCAACGAAAACCGAGCCATCCTCGACGGCTGGGACGAAGCTGGCATCGTCGGTGCGGGACAAGCGTCCCCGCTCAGCCCGCTCACCCGAGACGACAACCCAGCCCAACTCACGCAGCAGGTTGCAGCCGCGATCGCCGCCCTTCAGCACGAAGGCATCGGTGGCCCCTACGGGCTCGCCGTCGACACCGACACCTGGATTGCCGCCACTGGCGGAAGCGACAGTGGTGGCTCACCTCTGCTCGCCCACCTTCACGAGATCCTCGACGGGCCGGTCGAATGGGCGCCGGGAATCGCCGGCTGCGTAGTCCTCAGCCTCCGAGGCGGGGACTTCCTTTACGAATCGGGCCAGGACATCGCGGTCGGATACGTCAACCACTCCGAAAGCACCGTCAGCTTCTACCTCGAAGAGACGTTCACCTTCCGAGTAGCGACACCAGAGGCGTCCATTCGGATCCTCTGAAGGGTGGGTTGCCCGCTGGCCGCAACCTTTCCCCTCGCCATAACAAGAATCACGTCGTTGGGCCTGGCAGCTGGCCGCCGAGCTGATGACGTCGCCGTTGGAAGGCGTCGTCACCAGGCCAGCGTCAATCGGCGCTTCGACCATCGCCCGCAGGCATGTATGTGCCAGTCAAGTCAGTTGACGCATGCCCTCGGCTGGTAACACCGGCCAGAGTCAATGCAACGATAACCAGCTCACATAATCAGGAGGACAACTCATCATGACCACAACATCCCGGCACGTGGCATCGCTCACCACAGGTGAACCGCTGTACGAGAACGAGTACGGGAGCATCGCTCAGCTGACCTCGACTTCATTCCCGCTGCTGGACGGCCTCTCGATCAAGCGGATCGTCCTCGAGCCCGGTGCGATTCGCGAGCCTCAGTGGAACGTGAACGCGAACCAGATCGCGTATGTAGTCTCCGGTCGTGTACTTGTGTCGACCCTTGGAAACGCGGACTCGTTCTCCACTTTCCTGGTAGAAGCGGGACAGATGTACCACGTGGAGTCCGGAGCGGTCTATCACATCGAGAATGTCGGAGAGGAGCGGGCTGAGGTCATCGCCGCCCTGCGCTCAGACCAGCCCACGCACTTCTCGCTGCACAGCAGCTTCAACGCGTTTTCCGACGCCGTTCTCGGCAATACATACGACCTCCCCGCATCCGCCTTCGCCGCATTCGACCGCGATGACGCACAGCAGATCGTCCAGCGACAAGGCCGGGCAAGCATCCCTGACAACGCCGGTTTGCCTAACGCGCGCCTCTTCGACATGGAGGGCCAAATCCCGCCGCTGTCTTACCCATACGGCCACGCCCGCCTAGCCAGGAAGCAGTTCTGGGCGGCCTTGGACGATCTCTCCATGTACTCCTTGAACGTGCAGAGCACTGGCATGCGCGAACCCCACTGGCATCCTGTCACGGGAGAGCTCGGTTACGTTCGGTCCGGCCACGCCCGTATGACGGTGTTGGACCCGGACGGCTCCCTCGACACGTACGAGCTCGAGCCGGGCAACGTGTACTTCATCCCGCGCGCATATCCGCACCACATCGAGAACCTGGGAGAGGAGGCGATTCAGTTCCTCATCTTCTTCGATCAGCCGACCCCTGGAGACATCGGCTACCGAGCAACGGCATCGGCGTTTTCCCGAGAGGTCCTGTCTGCGGCGTTCGACGTCCCTGAGCGCCAGCTGCCCCAGTTCCCCTTCACCGGGGTCGACCCACTGATTGTGGGACGTTCCAACGCCGTCGACGCCGTGGGCTAGCACCCCAGGATCATCAGCTGCGCTGAGGTGATCGAGCCCGCAAGTTGAGGGCGCACAACGAGGCCCCCGTGGATCGAATCCGCGGGGGCCTCGTAACGGTGTCGCTACTTCTTGATGAACTCGAGGATGTCCTTGTCCAGCTGCTCCTGGTAGGCGCCCCAGATACCGTGGGAAGCGCCCGGGTAGACCTTCAGGGTGCCGTCCTTGACCAACTTGATGGACTTCTCCGCCGCCGCGGCGATCGGAACGATCTGGTCGTCGTCGCCCTGCGCGATGAAGATCGGAACGTCGATGGCCTTCAGGTCCTCCGTCTGGTCGGTCTCCGAGAACGCCTTCACGCAGTCGTATGCGGCGGCGAGGTTCACCAGCATGCCCTGACGCCAGAAGTCATCAATGAGGCCCTGGGAGAGGTTCGCGCCGTCACGGTTGCCGCCGTAGAACGGAACCGCCAGGTCCTCGTAGAACTGCGAACGGTCCTTCAGCACACCCTCTCGGATGCCGTCCAGCGCCTCGATCGGGGTGCCCTCCGGGTTCGTCTCCGACTTCAGCATGATCGGGGGGACAGCGCCGGCGGTGACGACCTTCGCCACCCGGCCCTTTCCGAACTGCGCGGCGTAACGGACGACCTCACCGCCACCGGTGGAGTGTCCGACCAGGATGACGTCGTGGAGGTCCAGATGCTCGATCAGCTCGGCGAGGTCCTTCGCGTACTGGGTCATGTCGTTGCCGGTGTACGTCTTCGACGAACGGCCGTGACCGCGGCGGTCGTGGGCGATGGTCCGGTAGCCCGCGTCAGCGAACACCTTCAGCTCCACCTGCCAGGCGTCCGAGCTCAGCGGCCAACCGTGGCTGAATACGATCGGCTGACCGCTGCCCTGATCGGTGTAGTAGATCTCGGTCCCGTCGGTTGTGGTGATGTACGGCATGTGCCTGTTCCTTTCCCAAAAGGGTGTGAATGAGACGATTTCGCGTCCATCCCACTTTCCGAACGAGGTGGTCGGAGTCGAATCAGTCAAACGACTCGACCCCGACCGATGCGGTCACCCGATGAGGTCAAATGACCGATTCTGACCCTCGACTCTCGTTGCGAAGCTGAGCTATGGCGTCAACCGGCGCTGAAACCGCACGCTCTCTCACCCCGAAACGGCGAGGAAAGATGACGCAAAGAACCGCAAGCCCCACTGAGGTGACACGTTCCGCAACGACTTCGCAGCTCGCGGCCGAGGTGACCGGCACGATGATCTTGGTGTTCAGCGTCGCTGGCGCCGCCATCTTCGGCGCTGAGTTCGACCAAGGTCACGGTGGGCTGAACTTCGGGTTTTTCGGGGTGGCATTTGCGCTCGGTCTCAGCGTGCTCGTCGGCTCTTACGCGTTCGGCCCGCTCTCGGGCGGCCATTTCAACCCCGCCGTCACGATCGGGCTAGCGATCGCAGGCCGGCATCCGTGGCGACGTGTTCCCGGGTATGTGCTCGCTCAGATCGTCGGCGGAGTAATCGGATCGTCGCTGCTCGTCATCATCGCGGCAGGCGGCCCTCATCAGTTCCTCGCCGACGCGAGAGCCACGGGGTTCGCTTCCACCGGTTGGGGGCCGTTGTCCCCCGGAGGCTTCCCGCTGCCGTCTAGCTTCCTCATCGAGGTGGTCACCACCTGCGTGTTCCTCTGGGTGATCCTTGCCGTCACTAGTGAACGATCGAACCCGGCCACCGCGCCGGTTGCCATCGGACTGACCCTGCTCCTTGTCGCTCTGATCGCAATCCCGGTCTCCAACGGCTCGTTCAACCCGGCCCGCAGCATCGCAACCGCCATCTACGGCGGATCGACCGCGCTGACACAACTGTGGATGAGCGTCGTCGCTCCGCTCCTCGGCGCGGTAATCGCCGGAATCAGCTACGCAGCCTTGTTCGAACGGGAGTCCAACGCGTTGAAGGCTGACTGACGTCACACCGATCAGACGCATGGTCCGGCTCGTTTGATTCGGTCGTGGGATCGAGTAATTCGACTGACGAAACCGTACGGCCGGATCTAGATGCTGGAATTGAGCTTTGGGAACCGAGCGAGAGGCGGGGCAGGGCATGGGATGCACTCCAGCGGCGGCTGTGGGAGGTGACTTCGGCGCACGGCACCGGGGAACCCCCAGGCCCACTCCCGGCCTTCACCGAGCGGCTAACCGTCGCAAACCATGAATGGGCTGCTGGTCGTGGTCCTCCTCGGCCTCGCCATCCTTGTTGCAGGTGTGCTGTCAAGGCAGGCAAGAGTACCTCTGCCGGTCTTCGCAATTATCGTCGGCGCCGTTGTCGGGATCATTCCGGGGATCGCCGATGCGGTGACTATCCCGCCGGAGATCCTACTTACTGTCTTCGTTCCGGCACTTCTCTACTGGGAGTCCTTGAATACCTCGCTGCGCGAGATCCGCCGCAATTGGGTGGTGATAGCTTCCCTGTCGGTGGGGCTGGTCCTCGCGACGGCAGGTGTGGTGACGCTCATCGGTCACGCGTTCGGGATGACGTGGACCTCTGCCCTCCTCCTCGGTGCGGTGCTGGCCCCGACAGATGCAACCGCTGTCAGTTTCGTGCTCCGCCGCTTGCCGCGGCGCATCCGCACGGTGCTTCGCACGGAAAGCCTGATCAATGACGGCACCGCACTCGTCCTTTACGGTGTCGCGGTATCAGCTGCAGCTGACGGACGTGGTGTGTCGTTCGGATCGGTAGCCGTGCAATTCGCGTACTCCTACATCGCAGCAATCGCGATTGGAGTTGTCGTCGGTTTCCTCGCCGTGCTTGCCCGCTTGCTTATCCGCGGAGACAAGCTCCTGAACAGCACAATCAGTGTGCTGACACCTTTCGCTGCGTTCATAATCGCCGAGAAAATCGAAGTCTCAGGAGTTGTCGCCGTCGTGACCGCCGGGCTGCTCCTCAGCCAGATCGGCCCGCATGTCATTACTGCTTCGATGCGGTCCCAATCGTTTGGTTTCTGGCAGCTAACGACGTTCCTTCTCAGTGGCACGCTCTTCGTCGTTATCGGCGTGCAGACCAGCATCGTCTTCAAATACGACGGCCCAAGTACGATGCAGGCAATCATCGTCGGCATAGCCTGCACCGGTGCCCTCATCGCGCTCCGCATCGCATGGGTCAGCGTGACACCGTTCACCCTGCGGCTGACGCGACAGCCCAAACCGATTGCGCCCGTCACGCAACGCCAGCGCTTACCGTTGAGCTGGGCAGGGTTCCGCGGAGCTGTCTCCCTCGCCGCAGCGCTCTCGATCCCGACAACGACAGCTGCGGGCGATCCCCTCTCCGGCCGAGACGTCATCATCAGCACAACCATCGCAGTGATCCTCCTCACACTTGTCGTGCTCGGGCCGAGCATGCTCGGTGTCATCCGATACGCCCGATACGCGGGTGACGAAGACGAACGCAGCGAGGATCTCCTTGCGCAACAGAGCACTGTCGAAGCTGCGCTTCGTGACCTCCCCGAGGTTTCATCGCGACTCCACACCAGGACGGAAGCGGTCAACGACCTGCAAACGCGGATGGATGACCTGCTAGCCGGAATCCACCGCCAGCAAGAGACCCAGCACGATGCCCAACCCCGGACCGCGACCGCGGAGGAGCGTGCGCTCGAGCTTGCGCTCATTCCATCCCAACGCACCGCTCTCTTCAAACTCCGCAGGCAGCGCCTGATCGACGACGTCATATTGCGGCGCCAACAAGGCCGGCTCGACCGGAACGAGCTCCGCCTGCGCGACGAAACCGAAGACGACGAATAGCCCGACACCCAACCCACGGAGGAAACAATGAGCAGCATCAGCGAGAAAAACAAGGCGACCATCGCGGACACGTTCGAGGCGTGGAAAGAGGGAAGCGGCAGCATTGTGGATCTGCTGGCTCCCGACCTGCGATGGGAGATCGTTGGGGAGTCGGCAGCAGCTGGAACGTACACGCGGGATGGATTCGTCGACGGCGTCCTGGCGTCCATCGGGCGGCGGTTCAGCAAACACGGCTTTGTCAAACCGACCAACATCCGCCTCATTCTCGCCGACGACGACTGGGTGGTCACCCTTTACGAGGCGCGAGGCATCACCAACGCGGACACCGTCTACGACAACACGTATGCGTGGTTCATGAGGATGCGTGACGGCCAGATTGTCGAGGCGGTCGCCTTCTACGACAGCATCGCGTTCGACAGGATGTGGGCCGTGCCGCCGAGCGCATGAACGTCATCCGTGTCCCTGGCGTCCAGATATGAGCCGGGTGCTGGCTTAGTGGCAGATAAGAGGACCAACGCGGGATCTGCCCGGCGGGAAGCATCAGGTCGCAGCAAGGCTTCCCCTTGCGGAGCAGTAGCGCCGCACTGGCGCGACGGTCTGATCGACCGTGCGAACCAGAGCCCGGGGACGAAGGCCGTCCATTGTGGGGTTTCCGCTCTACCTGCCGTACTCGGCCAATCCATAGAATCTCGACAGCAGCACTGCGGTTCTTCCTACCTGGTGACTGCTCGCCGAGAGGAGAAAACATGTCGGCCGATCAGACCACCGAGTCGACTGATCCGATCGCGGAGTTCAGAACCAGAGTCGTCACCGCCGTGGATGGTGTCCATATCCCTGTCGTCGAAAACGGGCCCATCGACGGCTCTCCGATCGTTTTTGTGCACGGGCTGGCGAGTTCGCATGCGGCGTGGTCCGGTGTCATGCGAGACCGTCGACTGGCGGAACGGTTTCGACTCATCGCATTCGACCTTCGAGGACACGGCGACACTGCCCAACCGCTCACCGGTAAACAACTCGACGCGACAACCGCAGCCATCAACGAGCTGACCTGGTCGAAAGACCTCGATGCGGTTGTTGCCGGACTTACCGGAGTCCATGTCGTGGGATGGTCGTTCGGTTGCCGTGTGACCGCTGGATGGTTGCATCAGAGGGGAGGTCTCGGCAACGCGAGCGGCGCTACGTTCGTTGCTGGGCCCAGCGTTCTCGCGCCGCTACCCGAGGGCGACCCCGCCGACGGCGCCGTCAGGCCAGACGCGTTGCCTATCCTCTTCCGGGCAGCCGAAGGCGGAGAGCGCGCCTATGCCGAGCTTCTCCTCGGCCGGGTGGATCATTCGACCGCCGAAACGTTCGACGAAGGCCGGGTGGCAGCTGTTGCTGCAGTCACTGCGATGACGAATCCCCGCGCCGTGACATCTGCTCTAGGAGCACCTTTCGACTACCGCCCGTTTCTCGCGGAGCTGGGGCCGGATGAGCGGCGGCGAATGCGTGCGCTCATCGTGTCCGACGATCTGGTGTTTGAACCGAAGGCAACCCGTGCATCCTGGACTGAAGTTGGAGTCGCAACATCCCTTGTGGATGGCCAGCCGCATGCGTGGCCGATCACCGACCCCACCGCCTTCGTCTCCGAATTGCTAATCCAACTGGACGCCACGTTCGAGGAACCGGGGCCACGGTAACGGATGGCTTAGATGCAGTCACCACTCGCTACCGCAACTGCCGCGACAGCTTCGTGAATGACGTTTGCCACTTCGACGGGATTCGACACCATCGGCAGATGGCCCGAAGCGACCTCGACGGTCCGCGCACCCATCCTCTGGGCGAGAAAGCGCTGCAGGGACGGGACGGTCGCACGATCCTCTGTTGAGATCAGGTACCAGTTGGGGCGCACCTTCCACGCGGCTCTCGAAGTCCGCTCGGAGAACAGATCTCTCGAGATGGGCGCCTGAACGGCGTACAGCAACTGCGCCTCTGCCGGTCTGACCCCGTTTGCCAGATCTCGATAAAACGCGTCTTCCTTGAGGCGACGAAACCCATCCCGCTCCGTTACGCCGGAACTTATCGGAGGGGCAGGAAACTGGGCGGCCATGTCGGCGAAGTTCTCGCCGGCTTCGGGGGCGCGAGCCGAAACGAAAACCAAGCCTGCAACCTTATCGTGGTCCCCGACCTCGCTGATGACCGTGCCAGCCCATGAGTGACCGACGAGGATCACCTTCCCTGGCTGGGCTTCTATCGCGCGCCTGGCCGCGTCCACGTCATCGACCAAGGAAGTCAGAGGGTTCTGGACTGCTGTGGTTCGGACGCCCGCACCCAGCAGTTCCCGGATCACACCTCTCCATATTGAACCGTCTGCATACGCGCCGTGCACCAGCACAACGCCTACATTGGCTTGATTCTGCGCAGCAGTACTCACCACATCTCCAGTCCGCGGATCGGAACCGTCAATAGTCCTCGCGACGTTCCAGCTCCATCTCTAAAACGGGTTCCAAAGCGGCTAGTTCTCCGAGCGCAAGCCGTAGATGTCGGAGAAGCCATTCATCGGTGGTCCCTCCGGCGATGACCAGCTCATCGAGCTGAGCCAAACGATCCTGAGCTGATCCCTGCAAATCGACTGCCATCTCTCCTCCGGGTTTCTCGCGTTGAGCCAGATTTCTATCGCGAACGTAACGGCGAAAGAGCGGTGCATCCCCAGCTAAATGACTCGATCCCCAGACAAGAGAGGTTCCGACACGAAGCAGGCAAGCACGGGCCGCCGGCCCGACCGTGTGATTGGGCCTGCGGATTTGAGTCAAATTGCTCAGGGCAACACCGCAGTTTCGCGCCAAAGTGGGTGCCGACCGCGTAACCCTGCGGCGTCCACCCCGCCCGACAGTGACAGCGCTGATGGGGGGAGTGGAACACCCTCCCTCTGTACCCCAGGCGGAAGTAGGTTCCCGATATGGCAAACCACAACGAGCTCGGCGACTATCTCCGAGCACGCCGCTCGCAGGTGGACCCGACGGCCGTAGGGCTGCCGGGCGGCGGCACACGCCGAGTGAGCGGCCTCCGCAGAGAAGAGCTGGCGTCCCTAGCCGGCGTCAGCGTCGACTACTACACCCGTCTCGAACAGGGCCGCGAAAGGCACCCGTCATCCCAAGTCCTCGACGCACTCGCGCGAGTGCTCAAGCTCGGGCCAGACGCACGGCGTTATATGCGCGCGATCGCAGCCCCGAAGCCAGCATCGCGAGCGTCCGCCGGGAACCCCACGCCCATCGCGAGCCATCTGCTCAAGCTGGTCGGTGACTGGTCAATGAACCCGACGGTCATCCTCGACCGCCGATACAACATCGTCGCCGCGAACCAACTCGGTGATGCGTTGTTCTCAAACCCGGCGAACGTCCGAAACATCGTAGAGCTTCTCTTCCTCGAGCCCGCCGGCAGGGAACTGTTTGTCCAGTGGGACGCGGTCGCGAGAAGCAGCGTCGCAGCCCTCAGGTCAGCCGCCGCCTACATGCCAGACGATGCTGAGCTCAATGAAATCGTCGGCAAGTTGAGCATCGGAAGCCCGACATTCAGCGCCCTTTGGGCACAAGCGGAAGTTCGAGAGAAAACGTCAGGATCTCTCGTCCTTATGCGGCCAGAAGTCGGGAAGCTGCAACTCGAATACACCACCCTTCAGCCGAACGGTGCAGATGACGTCCTGATGAAGGTTTACCGAGCCGCCTCCGGGACCGAGACCGAAGAACGACTGCTGATGTTGGGCAGTCTGACCGCGGACGGACCAGGCACCGCTAGCCACACCGACAGCGTCCCAGCCGGGCAGCGCTGACCCCAAGCTCACAGACAGGGTGCGCGGCACCCAGGGTGCGTCTCTGCCTGCCTCCCGGCCCTCGGCGTTCGTAGCGTCGAATCTCGTAACCGTGAAGTAACGACATCGAAGAAGCGAAACCATGACATCCTCCACCCAACAACAAGCCAGTCCCTCGCCTGAGAGCGCGGGGAGCCGCCGTGACACCAGCCTCCTGGTAGCTGTCGTCCTCACTGTCATTGTCGGTGGTCTCCTCGCCTTCCAGACGAGGATCAACGGAGCGCTCGGCGCCGCTCTGGGCGACGGGCTCACCGCCGCGGCAATTGCGTTCGGCGTCGGCCTGATCCTCACCGCGATCGGACTGATCTTCAACCGCAAAGCGCGCGCAGCGCTACACGAGATCCCTCTCCTGATTCGGGAGAAGGTTCTCGCGCCCTGGATGCTTCTTGGAGGTGCGGTCGCCTCCATCTTCGTCATCGCCCAGGGCCTCACAGGCGCACTGCTCGGAACTGCGCTTTTCACCGTCGGAGCGGTCGCCGGTCAAACCGTGAGCGGGCTCATCGTCGACCGGATTGGCGTGGGGCCAGGCGGGAGCCGGCTGATCACACCGCCTCGATTCATCAGCGCAGCGCTCTGCGTCATCGCAGTCGGCTTCGCCGTCGCGCAGCACATCGGAAGCCAGATCCCGGTTTGGCTCGTCATCCTGCCCATCATCGGAGGCGCGGCGACCGCCTGGCAGCAAGCCGTGAACGGGCGCGTCCGCGCGGCAACCCATTCGGCACTCGGCGCCACCTTCGTGAACTTCCTCACCGGTACCGTCGTTGTCGTACTGGTCGCTGTCATCCACGGTCTGGCCGCAGGGTTCCCTCATTCGTTCCCCACCAACCCGCTCCTCTACATGGGTGGCGTCTCCGCGGTCATCTTCATCGCCGCGACAACCGTGCTCGTTCGGGTCACCGGAGTGCTCATCCTCGGACTGTGCACCGTTGCCGGACAACTCGTCACATCCCTGATTCTCGACCTGACCCTCCCGCAGGGCAGGGGAATCGACCTGACGATCGTCATCGCCACCGTGCTTGCGCTCATCGCCGCTGTTATCGCCTCCGTGCGATTCCGCCGTACGCGCAACCAGGCGTGACAAGAAACCGAAGAAAGGAAACCATGAAGCACACCACTCTCGGCACACTCGACGTCACACGCATCGGCCTCGGCGCCATGACCATGTCCGCGTACTACACCGGCGCGGGTCAGAACGAGGACGAGTCGATTCGCACCATCCAGCGCGCGCTCGACCTTGGCGTCACCTTCATCGACACTGCGGAGGTGTACGGGCCGTACACAAACGAGGAGCTCGTCGGTCGCGCGCTCGCTGGACGACGAGACCAGGTCGTTCTCGCAACGAAGTTCGGTTTCATCTCCCATGTCGGCGGTTCGCAGACAGGGCTCAATTCCCGGCCAGAGAACATTCGAGCGGCGGTGGAAGGATCGCTGCGCCGACTCAACACCGACTACATCGACCTTTACTACCAGCACCGGGTCGACCCGGACACGCCGATCGAAGACGTCGCCGGGACGTTCGCAGAACTGGCCGCTGAAGGAAAGATCCGACACGCAGGCCTTTCCGAGGCCGGCCCGGACACCATCCGTCGCGCACACAGTGTCTTCCCGATCACCGCTGTACAAAGCGAGTACTCACTCTGGACTCGCGACGTCGAAGCGAACGTGCTCCCCGTTCTCGAGGAGCTCGGTATCGGGTTCGTGGCCTACTCACCGCTCGGCCGCGGGTTCCTCACCGGGCAGATCCGCTCTGTGGAAGACTTCGCGGACGACGACATCCGAAAGAACAACCCGCGCTTCGTCGGTGAAAATCTGAAGAAGAACCTCCAACTGGTGGACGAGGTCAAGGCGGTCGCCGAGGACGCTGACGCAACTCCGGCGCAAGTCGCTCTGGCCTGGCTCCTCACGCGGAGCCCGCATCTTGCCGTGATCCCTGGGACGAAGCACGTGAACCGGCTCGAGGAGAACGTCGGCGCCGACCAGACGACCCTCACCCGGGAGCAGATCGCGCGACTGGACGCGCTTCAGCCCGCCGTCGGCAACCGCTATGAGGACGGAGCAATGTCGGTGATCGAACACTGACACCTACCCGGTGGATCGCTCCGCGTTCGCAAGCGGGTCGACCAGCGCGCACACATAGCGATCGTTCAGCGGGCGTCGTTGAGGACGGTGTCAATCCACTCGTGTCGGACGAGACCGTCGACGTCACTGCGTGTGAACCAGCCGGTCTCAAGCAGCTTTTCGGTCTCCAACGTGAGAGGGCGGCTTGGTAGGCGACATTCGAAAGCGGTTGTGACATAGGCGACGCGATCCCCATTGGGATACACCGTCTCCAAAAGCGGCCCGCCGTAAACACCGATAATCGTGCCGAGTCTTGGCCTTACTCCGAGTTCTTCGAGGACTTCCCGAGCGACGGCCTCGTGCGGCGTCTCCCCAGGCTCGATACCGCCGCCGATGAGACTCCATCGCTGGGTGTCCCGCTGTCGTGCAAGGAGGAAATGATCACCGTCGCGGATCACGGCCGTCACGCCGGGCAGGAGTAGCAGATCATGTCCGACACGTTCGCGTAGGGATCGAACGTAGGGCGACATCGGCATGGTTCGACCCTAGCTTTTGCAGCACATTTCCGTCGGTGGAGCCCTACGTATCGCGGCCGTCCGCGCACGACGCGCTCATGGCACCTCTTTCGTGACGGTGGACTGGATCGCGGTCGCTTCGACTTCGTGGTCGGGTCCCCATCCGAAGAGGGTCGTGCCACTCATGGTTCGTTCTCCGATGACAAGGCCGGTGCTTCCAAGCGGCCATGCTTGCGGATCGTGCCGCTCGTTCGATAGCGCGTCGTCGGAACCTTCCCGCCTCAGGATGTCCGCAAGCCGGTCCATCACCGAACTGTCCCGAACCGCGAAGCTCGGGCGGCTGTGTCGTTAGCAACGTGGGGCTCTCACGCGCTCCTCCTGACCGAACCGTCGCGATTTCCGGACTCGATTGCTTTCGTCGAGTCATCTGACCGATTCGAACCGTCGGGCGTCTCGCTGAACTGGACCTGCGAGAAAGGAAGGTCCAATGAGCGAAGTAGTACTGATCAGCGGGGCGGGTTCCGGCTTCGGCGCCCTCACAGCGCGGGCGCTCGCCGACGCCGGCCACACCGTCTACGGCGGCATACGCGACATCTATGGCCGCAACCGAAGCCGGGTCGAAGAGGCCAAGGCGTACGCCACCGAACACAGCGTGGCGCTGAACATCGTGGAGATGGACTCGCAATCACAGCAGTCCGTCGACGACGCGGTCGACACCGTCATCGGCGAGCAGGGCCGCATCGACGTCCTCATCCACAACGTCGGCCACATGGTGACCGGGCCCGCGGAAGCCTTCACCCTCGATCAGTTGACAGCGCTCTACGACGTCAACGTGCTCAGCACCCAGCGCTTGAATCGGGCGGCGTTGCCGCATCTCCGGAGGGCAGGACGCGGGCTCGTGATCTGGATCTCCAGCTCCAGCGTCAAGGGCGGCACACCGCCGTACCTGGGGCCGTACTTCGCGGCGAAGGCTGCGATGGACGCACTCGCTGTCTCGTACGCTGACGAGCTCGCCCGGTGGGGCGTGGAGACCTCGATCGTCGTACCGGGGTCGTTCACGAAGGGGACCGAGCATTTCGCTACCGCGTGGACCCCCGACGACAAGCGCGTCGAAGCCGAGTACGACCAGAAATACCCCGGGCTGCTCTCCGATGTGGCCGCCAAGCTCGCCGCACTCGCCCCTGCCGACCAGGACCCGGCTCAGGTCGCTGAAGAGGTCGCCCGCATCGTCGCCCTTCCCGACGGCCAGCGGCCGTTCCGTTCGACGGTCGACCCGGTGGATGACGGGTCGAAGACGGTTTCCGACGTCGCTGACGCCATCCGAGTGAACTTTCTGACCCGCATCGGCCTCGCCGATGTTCTCCATCCCGCGCTGCAAACGCCGGAGTCGAAGTAGCCGGCCGGCTCCTTCCCGTCGCAGCTCACCAACAAGAAAGGCAGTACACGTCATGACCGGAATCCAGGACGGAAAGGTCGCCATCGTCGTCGGCGGCGCGAAGAACCTCGGACGGCTCTTCTCCAAATCCCTCGCGGGAGACGGAGCCGACGTCGTCGTTCACTACAACTCGGCCAGTAGCGCCGCAGACGCCGACGCGACCGTGAAGGACCTCGAGGACCTCGGTGTGCAGGCCCTCGCGTACCAGGCCGACCTCACGGCCGTGGCCGAGATCAAGAAACTGATCGACGCCACCATCGCCCGTTTCGGGCGATGGGACATCCTCGTCAACACCGCCGGGCTCATCGTCCGGAAGCCGCTCGCCGAGACCACCGAGGAAGAGTACGACAACTCGTTCCTCATCAATGCCAAGATCCCGTTCTTCCTCATGGCGGAGGCCGCGAACCGTATGGCCGACAATGGCCGCATCATCAACCTGGTCACAACCCAACTGGCATTCACCGCGCCCACCTACGCCGCCTACACCGGCAGCAAGTCGCCGGTCGAGCAGTTCACGAAAGCCTTCGCCAAGGAGGTCGGCTCGCGGGGGATCACCGTGAACTCCGTCGCGCCCGGGCCTCAGAAGACGAAGTTCTTCTACGACGTGGAGACGCCCGAGACCATCGCCTGGCTCAAGGGCCTCACCATCAGCGGCGACATCGGCGAGCCCGACGATGTCGTACCCGTCGTGCGCTTCCTCGCAGCCCCGGACGCACGATGGATCACCGCCCAGACCGTGTACGTCAACGGCGGCATGATCGCACCGATCAACTAGACCCCGAGGAAAGCGGCCGGAAGTCCTCATTCAGGGGTTCCGGCCGTTTCCCGTAGATCCGACTACTGGGTTGCGTTGCATGATGGGACGATGGTCGATGTCATCCGCAACCTCGCCGTAGGGCTTCCTCGCCGTGGCGACCATGTGCTTGTTTCGGTAGGCGGCGACCGGATGACCGGCGAAACATTCTGCCGCGCGATAGGCGGAGGAATCGACTTCGGGGAACGTGCGGAAGAGGCACTCGTTCGGGAATACCGCGAGGAGCTCGATGTCAGTGTTCGACCGACGCGCCTGCTCGGAGTCATCGAGAACCTCTTCGAGTTCGAGGGGCAGCCCGGTCACGAGATCGTGCATGTCTTCTCCGTCGAGTCGGAGGAGCTCGATCGCGTCGGGCTGGATGACGAACTCACCATCCTGGACACCGGAGCGACCGTGGCCTGGTTCCCCATACGGGACCTGCAGACGAATGCACCGCCGCTTTACCCCGCCGGTGCGCTCGATCTGCTCATCGACCGCACGAAGTGATGCGACCGCGGGTGTGCCGCGTTGATTCGCGCGATCACGGCGATCGGTCCCGTCTCGACAGCCCATAAGCCCTCAGCACTGCGCAACGCACACGACCCTTGACGAAGCAACGGCTTCCCGGGGCATGATGACGTGTGGATCAGCAGCGGATCGATGAGGCCATCCAGTCGTTCTACGGCGGAGTCTTCGAGGAGGACGCGCGACTCACGAGGCGCTCAGCGCAAGTACGCCTCGAGTTGGAACGCACGCAGGAGATCGTCCGTAGCGCCACTCCCGCACCCGCGCGGATCCTCGACGTCGGCGGCGCAACCGGCGTTCACGCAGCCGCCCTGGCCGCCGACGGGTACGAGGTCGTGCTCGTCGACCCCGTCGAGAGTCACGTCGCCGCGGCCCAGCGGGCGGGCACCTTTCTCGCGGCCGTGGGTGATGCGCGGCAGCTTGAATTCCCGGACGGTTGCTTCGACGCCGTGCTGATGGCCGGTCCCCTCTACCATCTCGCCTCGCGTGAGGCCCGGCTCGCGGCGTTGCGAGAAGCGCGCCGGGTGACCAGGGCAGGCGGATTCGTACACGCTGCGGCGATACCTCGGCTCTCCGCCTTTGCAGCGGCGGCTCTGGACCCGGCGCTGTTGGACGAATCACCGGACGCGTGGCTGGACCTGCTTCGGCACGGCACGCCGGTCCCATCGCTGCGTTTCCCTGCGGGGCACTTCCACACGCCTCGCGAATTGCACGAGGAGATGAGGGCAGCTGGCCTGACCGACGTGCGAGTGATCGGGCTCGAAGGGCCGGCGGGGCTCGCCCTCGAGACCACCGCGGAGGTCTCGGGCTCGGATTACGAAGCGGCCAAACGTCTCGCCATCACCTTTGAAGAAGCGCCCGACATCCGCGACTTCAGCAACCACCTGCTGGGTACAGGACGGGTGCCGGCCGGCCGCAAGTAGGGTCGAGATGTGTCGACGACGGTTCCTTTCCAATCCCTCGCGCTGGACGAGGCCGACGTCGTCTACGAGTACGGTCCGGATTCCGTTCCCGACCCAGCCGTTGCTCGGGGTGACGTCGAGGAGTTCCGCCTCACCGGCAGCCGCTTCTACCCGGCGACGTCGAGGACGATCTGGATCCATCGGCCCGCCGGACTCCCGTCCGACGCCGAGGCCGGGGTCATGTTCTTCAACGACGGCTGGTGGTACCTCGATCCGGACGGCGATGTCCGCGGTGGGACGGTGCTCGACAGCCTCTCCGCGGCGACCGCCATCCCGCCGGTCATCGGCGTCTTCGTCGATCCGGGCATCCGGGACGAAGACGGGCAGGCGATCAAGAACCGCAACGTCGAGTACGACGCTGACGACAGCCGATACGCGGACTTCCTCATCGAGGAGGTCCTTCCGCTCGTCCGCTCCCGGCACCGGCTCTCCGAGAAAGCGTCGATGACGGGCATCTGTGGCGGGAGCAGCGGTGGTAACGCCGCGTTCACGGCGGCATGGAACCGGTCGGATGCGATCGGGCGCGTGATCACCTTCAATGCGAGCTTCGCGCAGATGCCCCACGGCAACCCCTACCCGGAACTGCTCGCCCAAGAACCACCACGAGACCTCCGCGTCTTCGTCCACGCGGCCCACCGAGACCTCAATTGGAACGCCCCGGAGGACAACTGGTTCGCGGAGAACCTGGAAACTGCCGCGGCACTCGCCCGTGCCGGATACGACCTCCGTCTGGTCGTGGGCGACGGAGGACACAGCCCCAACCACGGTGGCGTTCTTCTCCCGGATGCCTTGCGTTGGCTGTGGAGGTGACTATCTCCGCCTGACTCGTGCCCATGCTCGCCTGCCGGTTCGGACGATGCTTCCGTCGCTGACGATGATCCGTTCGTCTGGATCGCTGATGACCCGTCCGTCGATGCGGACCGCGTTCTGAGCGAGCAAGCGCCTGCGGGCGGACTGGCTGATGTCGGGCCGGACACGTTCGAGCAGGCCCAACGCGGTGAGCTCGCTCTCAACCACCGAGACGTCCCGGATGTCCTCGGGGGCCGCACCTCGCGAGAACACGTCGGCGAAAGCGTAACGCTCCTGGGCGGCGATTGCGGTGCCGTGGTAGCGCTCGACGACGGCCTCGGCCAGCCGCAGTTTGGCGTCGCGGGCTCGCGTGCCGCCGGCCTCCGCGTCCGAATGGATCTCGGCAAGATCTGAATCCGCGAGGGCGGTGTAAGCGCCAGCCCACGTCGGGACAAGGTCGTCGCTGAGGCTCATGATCTTCCCGAACTTGTCGGTCGCCGTGTCCGTGAGCGCAACGTAGTTGCCGAGAGATTTCGACTGTTTCGGGCCGCCGTCCAGCCCGGGGGTGATCACGGTGGTGACGATGCTCTGTGGGCGCGCGCCGAGGCGCTGCTGGAACTGACGGCCCATCATCTCGTTGAAAAGCTGGTCGGAGCCGACGATGGTCAGGTCGCTGTGCATCGCGAAACTGTCGTAGCCCTGAAACACCGGGTACGTCAGCTCATGCAGGGCGATCTCGCGTCCAGCGGCAACGCGGTCACGAAACATGTCCCGCGCCATGAGCTGAGCGTGCGTCGTCATGCTGAACAGCCCCAGCAGCTCCGAGATCGGCATGCGCCCGAACCAGTCCGAGTTCCGGCGCACCTCGAAGAGTTCCGGATCGGTGTCGAGCACGACCGAGACCTGGTCCAGGAGCGCCCGCGCGTTGGCCTCGATCGCATCTTCGGAGAGGACGGGACGAGTCTCGCTCTTGCCCGTCGGGTCTCCCACCTGAGTGGTCAGGTCGCCAAGGAGGAAGACCACTTTGTGTCCGTGGTCCTGCAGATGACGCATCAGCCAGAGGTTCACCGCGTGGCCCAGATGAAGATCGGGAGCGGTCAAATCGACGCCGTACTTGATGCGCAGTCGCTCGCCCGTATCCAGCCGCTGTCGCAGGGCCTCCTCATCGATGATCGAGTCGATCGTCCGCCACATCGGTTCAAGAATCTCATCTGCCCGAGACATGGGTTTCCTCTCCACGCGACGAGAGGAGTGGACGGGCCAGAGCCTCCCGCGGATACACGAAAAGGCAAGGACGAATGTCCTTGCCTTGGGGCTCTGACCAGTTAGGAACGCGCGCTACACGACGCCGGCTCTGACCAGAGCCGGAAGATATGCGTGCACACGCGTGATCATACGCGAAACTGTAGCACGCAAGCGGGCAGCCGGCGGGCGGGACTCCTCATGATTCAAGCGCGGATGTGATGCATACGACGCCTTGACGGGTCGTATGGTAGCGAACAATAATCGTTGGGTACCGAACAAGGGGGAAGGCATTGGCTGGAGAACGCATTGCACTGGTCACCGGTGCGAACCAAGGGGTGGGATACCAGGTCACCAAGGAGCTCGCCGCCAACGGCGTCACTGTGCTCCTCGGATCACGAGACCTCGGCCGCGGGTCGGCCGCGGCCGAGGAGATCGGACCTGGAGCAGTAGCCATCCAGATCGACGTGACTGACGCGGAATCGATTGCCGCCGCCGCGCGACGCATCGGAGACGACTACGGCCGCTTGGATCTGCTCGTCAACAACGCCGGCATCTCCCGCTCGGTCCAGGGCGCCGGTGATTTCCTGGCGGACTACGAGGCGGCGAACAAAGCCAGTACCGCATCGTTGGCAGAGATCCGCACAGTCTGGGAGACGAATGTGTTCGGCGCACTCGCGGTGTATCAGGCGATGCTCCCGCTGCTGCGGGAATCCACCGACGCCCGGATCGTGAACGTGTCGAGCGGCGTCGGCTCGCTGACGGAGAACGCGAAGCCGTCTTATCCGTATCACTCGATGTTCGGGCCGGTGTACCCGGCCTCGAAAGCGGCTCTGAACGCGATCACCTTGGCGATGATGATCGAGCTGGAGGCCACAGACATCAAGGTCAACCTCGTGTCCCCGGCATTCACCGCCACCAACCTCAACAGCTTCGCCGGAACAGAATCTCTGGAGGACGGTTCGCGGGAGGTCGTGCGGGTCTGCCTGCTGGGCCCCGACGGCCCGACCGGCACCTTCACCCGTTGGGAGAACACTCCGATCCCCTGGTAGAACTGAGCCCATGACCGATGCCGAGGCGACGTCACTGGGCACCTGGGCCAAGCGCTACTACTTCGCCAACAGGGCGGCTGTCGATGCCGTGCTCCGCGGACACGGCATCGGATCTACCCAGTGGGCCGTGCTCTATCAGCTCGCCGGCAACGGACCTACCGCGCAGCGCGAACTGGGCCCCGCACTCCACATCGAACGCGCCAGCCTGAGCGGGATCGTCACCACCCTCGTCAAGAAGGGGTTGGTCGAGCAGACCGCGTCGCCGACCGATCAACGTCAAAGGATCCTCGCTCTGACAGCAGCCGGGCGCGCCCTATGGAGTACCTTGCCCGACCCCTTCGCCGAGGTCCGCGACGTCGCGCTCGAGGGAATCGACCCCGGCGAGCTCGCTGCAGCACTCCGCGTGCTGCAGCAAGCGGTCCGCCGCATCGAGGACCACGACTTCGAAGCACGTCCTCGGCCCTACTGACTGGTCTCATCGAGCGGCGACGGCGAGTACGGTCCGGCACTCGTCGTCGTCGATGCCGTTCTGCTGAGCGCGGCACATCCCGGCGCGATACTCCGCCAGTCCATCGGGTATAGGGATAACCACGGACTGGAAGTGGCGGATACGCGGTTTTGTGCCGGCTTCAGCAGTACGAGTGTTGTGTCGTGCCGACGTCGATGAGCCTTGTGCCATCTGGCCGAGGCGGTCAGAAAAAGCACACCCGGCTCAAGAAGTGACAACTGGAGCGAGTGACGGGAATCGAACCCGCGCTATCAGCTTGGGAAGCTGAGGTTCTACCATTGAACTACACTCGCGCGGCCCCGCGATCCCAGTAAAACATTGGGGAGTGAGGCTGCGGCCCAGACTACCCGGTGATCGGTTTCTCGCCAAACCGGCGGCGGCGTCGAAAGCTCGTGTAACACAGCAAAAATCGGCGTCGTCTCCTGCGACCATGGATCCCATGGCTCTCGACGCACTCCCGGTCCTCGACATCTCGGAACTCGATCGGGGTGATGCGTCCGCGTCGGCGTTCCGCGCGAAGCTGCGCGAGGTCACGCACGACGTCGGGTTCTTCTACCTGGTCGGCCACGGCATCCCGCAGGAGCTGATCGACGAGGTGCTGGATGTCTCCCGACGGTTCTTCGACCTGCCGGAAGCGGACAAGCTCGCGATCGAGAACGTGCGCAGCCCGCAGTTCCGCGGGTACACGCGCACGGGCGGTGAGCTGACCAACGGCGTGGTCGACTGGCGCGAGCAGATCGACATCGGGGAGGAGCGCGAGACCGTGGATGGCGGCCCCGCCTTCCAGCGGCTGGAGGGACCGAACCTGTGGCCGGAGGCCCTCCCGGAGCTGCAGAGCGCGATCACCCGCTGGCGCGAACAGCTCAGTGCGCTCTCCTTGCGGCTTCTGCGCACGTGGGCGGTGGCACTCGGCTCCCCGGCGGACGTGTTCGACGCGGCGTTCGCGGACCACCCGTTCTCGCTCATCAAGATCGTGCGTTACCCGGGCGCGAGCGCCGAGGTCGCCGAGCAGGGCGTCGGCGCGCATCGTGACGGCGGTGTGCTGACGCTGCTGCTCGTCGAGCCCGGCAAGGGCGGGCTGCAGGTGGAGCACGACGGGGCCTGGATCGACGCCCCGTCGATTCCCGGAGCGTTCGTCGTCAACATCGGTGAGATGCTCGAGCTGGCGACCGACGGCTATCTGAAGGCGACCCTCCACCGCGTCGAGTCCCCGCGGCTCGGAACGGACCGCATCTCGATCCCCTTCTTCTTCAACCCGGCGTTGGACTCGACCGTGCCGCGCCTGGAGCTGCCGCCCGAGCTGAAGGCGGACGCGCGCGGCCTCTCGTCCGATCCGACCGACAGCCCGATCCTCGAGACCTACGGCGACAACGCTCTCCGCTACCGCCTCCGGGCGCATCCGAACGTGGCGGCCATCCACCACGCCGACCTTCTCAGCCGGCCGACGACCTCGTAAAGCGGCGTAATGCGGGGGAGGGGCTCGGCCTGACGCGGGTGCAGGATGGACGCCATTCGTTCCGCATCCCACGCATCGTCCCGAGGAGCCCGCATGACCGATGTGCACGCCGCAGAGACCGCCGGCCCTCGGGAGCACGCCGGCCCTCGGGAGCACGGCGCCCGCTTCTCGCAGGGACTCACCCCGGACGAGTTCAAACTCGCTTTCCGCAACCATGCGGCGGGCGTCGCGGTCATCACCGCCGACGACGGCGCAGGACCGGTCGGCCTCACGGCGACGAGCGTGTTCTCGGTGAGCGCCGAACCCCCGCTGCTCGTCTTCTCGATCTCGGCGCACTCGTCGAGTGCGCCGACGCTGCTCCGTGCCGAGAACGTCGTGGTGCACTTGCTGGCCGAAGACCAGCTGGACCTGGCGCGGCTGTGCGCCACGAGCGGCGCCGACCGCTTCGCCGACACGAGGATCTGGACGCGTCTGATCACCGGGGAACCGTATTTCCCGGCCGCGCACGCCTGGATCCGCGGTCGCGTCGTCGACACGATGAGCGCCGGCAAGTCGACGATCGTGGCGGTGCACGCCCTCCAGTCGCATGTGCGCGACGAGGAGGCCGCCCCGCTGGTGTACCACAACCGCACCTGGCACAGCCTCGGCACGGCGTCGCAGCTGGCCGTGTGAGCCAACTTGTCAACAAGCTGCTGCGGCGAATAGAGTCGGCGGGCCGCCCGCCGAAAGGATCCCGCCGCCCATGAGCACGACCACCACCGCCGCGCCGACCGCCGGGAGCGCCGCGACGGCACGCCGCATCGACGAGACCTGGATCCGGGCCCTGCCGAAGGCCGAGACGCACGTCCATCTCGAGGGCAACTTCGAGCTGGTCGACCTCCTCGACCTGGCGAAGGCCGCCGGAGAGCCGCTTCCGGGCCCCGCGGCCACGCTCTTCGACGTGTCCACGCACGACGCGAGCGACGGTTCCGGCGACCTGGCCGACTTCCTGCGCTTCCTCGACTGGGAGTGCGGGCTCGTCCGCACTCCCGAGCAGGCCGCGCGCCACGCCTACACCTTCGCCGCGCGCCAGACCGCATCCGGCATCGACTACACCGACGCGATCATCAACCCGACGCACTGGGGCGCCTGGGCCGGGCGCGTGCCCGAGCTGTTCGACGCGCTGGCCGCGGGCCTCGACGAGGCCGAGCAGGACGGCCTCGCCGAGGTGCGGCTGTGCTACTCGCTGCTGCGTCAGCAGTCGGCCTCCGAGGCGCGCGACGTCGTCGAGTGGATGACCGACGCGCGCCCCCGGCGCGTGGTCGCGCTCTCGATCGACGGCGACGAGCGGGCAGCCGGCCGCGTGAGCGCCCGGTTCGCGGAGGCGTTCGCGCTGGCGGAGGCGGCCGGATTCCGCCGCACGGTGCACGCGGGGGAGTCGAGCGGGCCGGAGGGCGTGTGGGACGCCATCCGCCTGCTGCACGCCGAGCGCATCGATCACGGCGTACGGGCGGTCGAGGACCCGGAGCTGCTGCGGTACCTCGCCGACACCCAGATCCCGCTCGGCGTGTGCCCCCGCTCGAACGTGGTGCTGGGCATCTACGACGACTGGCGCGAGCACCCACTCGTCACGCTGCGCGACGCGGGCGTGAACGTGACGATCAACACCGACGACCCTGCGCCTCTCGGGACGACCCTGGAGGCCGACTGGGCCGTGTGCGCCGAGACCTTCGGCCTCGACGAGGCCGACCTGATCGGATTCGCCCGGGCGTCGATCGCCGCCTGCTTCGCCGACGACACGACGAAGGCGCGCCTGGAGGCCCGACTGCGCTCCGCGGCCGCCGCCCGATAGATTCGGGGATCGTGACCGACCGCAGCCTGCACAACGAGCTCCTCCGGGAGGTCCGCGAGGCGGCTGCGGCCAATGCGGCGCTTCCCGGCGAGCTGGAGCTGACCGCCCGCCTGGGGTGCACGCGGCAGCAGCTGCGCAATGCGCTCGCCGAGCTGGAGCGGCAGGGCATCCTCCGCCGCCGCCAGGGCGCACCCACCACGGTGGATCACGTCGGGCTCCGCATGAGCGTGCGGCTGGAGGACCAGTTCGAGCACACCGTGCTGCTGTCTCGGATGGGGTATCGGGCGGAGGTCGAGATCCTCGCCTCCGCGGTGGAGCCGCTCCCGGCCGCGATCGCCGCGCTGCTCGACGCCGAACCCGGCAGCCCGGCGCTGCGGAGCGTCAAGCGGTGGCGGGCCGACGGGCAGCCCGCCATGCTCGCCTCCGGCTACCTCCTCCTCCCGGATGCCGAGCCGCGAGAGCTCGACGACTCGGTGTTCACCGCCGTCACGCAGGTCTGGAACGAGCCGCTCGTGTGGGAGGTCGCGACGCCCGGGGCCGCCGCGCTCGACGCGGAGGCGGCCGGCCTGCTGGAACGGCCGGAGGGCACCCCGGTGATGACGTTCGAGCTGATCGGCGTCTCGGTGAGCGGCCGGCGCCTGTTCTACGCGTTCGAGCATCATCTGCCCGAGGTCGTCCGCTACTCCTTCGCTCGCACCGTGCGACCGCCGTGGGACGCTCTCTGAGCCTCTGACCCGCTGAGCCTCTGACCCGCTGCCGCCGCGTCGAGTGTGGCGTTATGTTTCGGCCCGCGTCGCGCCCGGCCCGCGGTCTGGGCAAACTTGTCGACAAGTTGCGCCCCCCATTCCGCGACTGCCCCTGCACACCCGACGAAAGGCGCCCGCCATGAAGCTGCGCTCCCTCCTCGCCCCGCTGGTCGCGATCCCCGTGGTCGCCGTGCTGGCCGCCTGCTCCTCCGGAGCCGGAGCCGCCGCAGGCTCCGACGGTCCGTCCGCCCACGAGCTGAAGGTCGCCGTGGTCCTCGGCGGCCTGGCCAACGACGGCGGGTTCAACCAGTACGCGGCCGACGCCGCGCACGCCCTCGAGAAGAAGGGTGAGATCACGGCCCAGATCCGCGAATCGGTGACGTCGTCGTCCGACGCCGAGGCGGCGTTCCGTCAGTACGCCGCTCAGGGCTACGACCTCATCATCGGGTGGGGCCTCGACTTCGCGAACTCCGTCTTCACCGTCGCCAAGGAGCAGCCGAAGGCGCACTTCGTCGCCACGGGCTCCGCCGACATCCTGAAGAAGGCCACCGCCAACGTCGAGACCTGGACCTACGCCAGCGACCAGCAGGGCTACCTGACCGGTTGGGTCGCCGGAAAGACCGGTCTGTCGCCCGTCGGCGTCGTCGACGGCCAGCTGGCCCCGTTCAACGAGACGACCTACAAGGCCCTCACGCTCGGGCTCGAGGACGCGAACCCGGCAGCGACCGAGCTCAAGCCGATCTTCACGGGCAGCTGGGAGGACCCTGCTCTCGCGAACCAGGCCGCCAAGGCGCAGATCGCCGCCGGCGCCAAGCTGATCGTCACGGGCGCCGAGGGGTACACCCCGGGCGTGCTGTCGGCCGCGAAGGCGGGCGGGATCGCCACGCTGGGGGCGTCGAGCACCTCGTCCTCCGACGCCGAGCAGGTCAACATCGGCCTCGTGAAGCTCGACTTCACTCCGACGCTCGAGGAGATCGTCGGACACGTGGGGAAGGGCGACTTCGGCGACCACTCGTACACCTCGACGATCGCCAACAAGGGCCTCGTCTTCGCCGACATCAACCCGGTGGACGCGGCTCCCGGCCTCCCGAAGGACATCGCCGAGCAGGTCGACGAGCTGGCGAAGAAGCTCGCGAGCGGCGAGCTGACGATTCCCTCGGTCGGCTGATCGGACGGGACGGCACCACGATGGGCTCCGCTCTCGCGCTCCTGGGCGCCTCCAAATCCTTCGGAGGCGCCCAGGTGCTGCACGACGTCGACCTGCGCCTGGCGCCGGGCGGAGTGCACGCGCTCGTGGGGGAGAACGGTGCGGGGAAGTCGACTGCGCTGAAGATCCTGGCGGGGCTCGAGCGGCCGACCCGGGGCGCCGTCACGGTCGATGGCGAGCCGGTGGCCTTCGCCGGTCGGCAGGAGGCGATCGAGCGGGGGATCGGCCTGGTCGCGCAGCAGCTCAGCCTCATCCCGGAGCTCACCCTGGCCGAGAACCTCATCCTCGGCCAGCCGGAGCGCATCGCCCGTCGCGGGCGTGCCGCCCGTCTGCTGCGGGAGGCCGCCGACCAGGCCGGTCTGCCGGTCCGGCCCGACGTCCGGGTGCGCGAGCTCGGCCTCGCGCAACGGCAACTCGGCGAACTCGCGATCGCGCTGGCCCAGGGCGCCCGCATCCTGCTGCTCGACGAGCCGACGTCGGCGCTCGGTCCCTTCGAGACCGCCGCGCTGTTCGACCGCGTGCGCGCGCTGGCCGATGGCGGCTACGCGGTCCTCCTGATCACCCACCGCCTGGACGAGGTGCGGCAGGTCGCCGACGAGGTGACGGTCCTGTCGCACGGCCGCGTGACGCTCGCGGCCCGGGTGGCCGACGTCTCCGACGACGAGCTCGTCAACGCCATGGTGGGCAGCGTCCCGGCAGTCCCGAAGCGATCGCATGACGTCGTCGGCGAGCCGCGCCTGCGACTCGCCGGAGTCTCCGCCCCGGGCGGCGGGGCGCGCATCGACGATGTCGACCTCGCCGTCCGCGGCGGCGAGATCGTCGGTGTGCTCGGCGTCGCCGGCAACGGCCAGACCGCCCTGGCCGAGGCGGCGGCCGGGGTGCTCGCGCCGCAGTCCGGAACCGTCACTGTCGACGGCACGGCCGTCACGGGCCGGCCCGAGAGGGCTGCGGAGGCAGGGCTCGCCTACGTCCCGGAGGTGCGCGAGGAGGCCCTCCTCCCGGACGCGCCGCTCACACGTTCGGCGGTTCTGAGGACCCTCGGCAGCGGTCGCCGCTTCCTCCGGAGGGGGATCGTGGACTGGAAGGCGGCGCGGTCGTTCACCGCGGCCCTCCTGCAGCGGCACGACGTGCGCCCGGCCGACCCGGATCTGCCGGCACGGGCGCTGTCCGGCGGCAACCAGCAGAAGCTGCTCGTCGGTCGCGAGCTCGACGGCGCTCCCGCCGTCGCGGTGCTGCACGGCCCGACACAGGGGCTGGACCTGCATGCGGGCGCCGTCATCCGCGGCGAGATCCGCGCGGCCGCCGCCGCAGGCACAGCGGTGCTGCTCGTCAGCGCCGACACCGACGAGATCCGTGAGCTGGCGGACACCATCCTGATCCTCTCGAAGGGACGCATCGTGGACCGGCTCGCGGCCGACGAGTTCGACAGCTCCCGGGTGGGCCGCGCCATGGCGGGGCTCACCGGCACGGCGCCGACGGACGGAGGCGGCCATGAGTGACCTGCTCGCGTTCGCGCGCCGCCGGCGCGGCTACCTGATCGCGGCTCTGTACGTGGTCGCCGGCTTCGCCGTCGTGCTCGCGCTGGTCGCCTCCACCGGTGGCGACCTGGGGATCGCCGTGAGCGGATGGTTCACCGGCGCGTTCGGCGACGGATACAACCTGACGCAGACCCTGGCCGACGCGACGCCGCTCGCGCTCGTCGCCATCGGAGTCTCGGTGGCTCTGCGGGCCGACGTGATCACCATCGGAGCCGAAGGCCAGGCGATCGTGGGTGCCGTCCTCTCCACCGCGCTCGCTCTGCTGCTCGGCCCGTCGGTGAGCCCGGTCATCGCCCTCTCGCTCGGCGCCGTCGCCGGGATCGTCGGCGGAGTCCTGTGGGCGCTCCCCGCCGCCGTCGCGAAGCTGCGCTGGGGCGTCACCGAGATCCTGTTCACGCTTCTCGCGAACTACCTCGCGGTGTCGCTCCTGACCTTCCTCCTCCGGACGGTGCTCCGCGACCCGGCGACCAACGCGAGCCCGCAGAGCCCGCCGCTGCCGGTGCCGTCCCAGCTCCCCATGCTGCCGGTGTCGGGGCGCATCCACGTCGGCATCGTGCTCGTCGCCGTCCTGCTCGTCGTCCTCTGGTGGTGGTCGCGGACGCGGCAGGCGTTCGTGCTGGACGTCTACGGGTCGCGCCCGCTGCTCGCGGCCCGCCTCGGCCTCACCCCGCGCCGCGCCGTCCTCACCGCCATGATCGTGTCGGGAGCCGCGGCGGGGCTGGCCGGGTGGATGCAGGTCGCGGGCGTGACGCAGCGACTCGAGCCCGACGTCTCGAGCGGCATCGGCTTCGCCGGTCTCGCCGTCGCCGTGCTCGGGCGCGGCAACCCGATCGGCATCGCGATCGCCGCGGTGGTGTACGCGTCCCTCGGGACGGGCGCCGCGGGCATCCAGATCGCGACGGGGACGGTGCCGACCGCGATCGGGACCGTCACGCAGGGCATCCTGCTGCTCACGGCGGCTCTCGCGCTCGCCGCCGTCAAGATCACCGGCCGTGAGCGCGCAGACGCGGTCGCAGCCAGGGCGGAGGTGGCGGCATGAGCCCGGTGGACTTCTGGACCGTCGTGCTGTCCGGCGCGCTCGCCCTCTGCGCGCCGATCGTGATCGCCGGCCTCGGTGAGATCTTCCTCGAGCGCACGGGCGGCTTCAACGTCGGCATCGAGGGCATGATGCTGCTCGGCGCCGTGTTCGGGGTGCTCGGCTCGCACCTGGGCGGTGTGTGGGTCGGCGCCCTCGCGGGAATCCTGGTCGGACTGGTGGCGG
Organism: Leifsonia sp. KNZ12-8B; assembly: GCF_056755495.1. Taxonomy (NCBI): domain Bacteria; kingdom Bacillati; phylum Actinomycetota; class Actinomycetes; order Micrococcales; family Microbacteriaceae; genus Leifsonia; species Leifsonia sp. KNZ12-8B. Next base: position 19,548 of record NZ_JBPGXM010000002.1, on the reverse strand, counting down.
GACTCCTGGTGGGCCTGGCGTCGGCCGTCGGCAAGGCCGACATCATCATCGTGGGAATCGCGATCGGGCTCCTCGGCAGCGGCCTGAGCGTCTTCCTCTACCAAGTGCTCAACCCGGCCGGGCACACCAATCAGACGGTGCAGACGCAGCCGCCGCTGCATCTTCCGTTGATCGAAGCGGTCCCGGTGATCGGACCGGGCCTGGCCGGCGCCGGCCTCTTCTTCTATCTCTCGCTGGTGCTCGTCGTGCTCTCCTGGCTGGTCCTCGATCACACCCGGTTCGGCCTGCGCCTGCGAGCCGTCGGCGACGACGAGGCGGTGGCGCGCACGCGGGGCATCGCCTCGGTCCGCTTCCGCGTCGTGGCGGCGATCATCGCCGGAGGCTTCGCGGGGCTCGCGGGCGCGACCGTCCCGCTCGCCGAGATCGGCACCTTCTCGCCCGGCATGACCGGTGGCACCGGATTCATCGCCCTGGCCGTCGTCATCATCGGCCGCAGGACCCCCGCCGGACTGATCGCGGGCGCCCTGCTGTTCTCGTTCTTCAACAGCCTGGCCCTGCTGGCGCAGACGCAGAGCCTCGGCCTGCCGGTCGAGCTCTTCCAGGCGCTCCCGTACCTCGCGACGCTCGTCGTGCTCTGCGTGGTCTCGCGTCGCGTCTGGCGCCGGACACGTGCGACCCGCTCTGCCGCCGTGCCGCTCCCCACCCCAGCACCCGAACCAGAAGGAGTCCGATGACCGCCCCGAACAGCCTGCATGACCTCCCCGCCCGCGAGCGCGAGCTGCTCGACGCGATCGGCGAGCTCGCCACCGGCTTCGAGGCCGAGGCCGCGGGGTACGACGATCGGGCCGAGATCGCTGTCGGCAACCTGACCGCGCTGCACGACGCCGGACTGGATGCGGCCGTGCTGCCCGAGCATCTCGGCGGCACCGGCATCAGCTATCAGGCCTTCGGCGAAGCCGTGCGGATCCTCGCCGCCGCCGATCCCTCCACCGCCACGCTCGTGACCATGCACACCGGCGCGGCCGTCGGCCTGGCCGAGCTGACCCGCGAGCGCCAGGGCAGCTTCTTCGCCGACGAGCTGCTGGCCGGCAAGCGCTTCGCCAACGCCCTGTCGGAGCCCACGAGCGGCAACCGCTTCCTCAATCCGCAGCAGGAGGCGCGCCCCGCCGCGGGCGGCTGGCTGCTCGACGGCACCAAGCGGTTCGTGTCAGGAAGCGAGATCGCCGACTACCTCCTGGTGAACGCGCTCGTCGACGGCGCGCCCACCTTCTTCGCCGTCATCCCCGACGACACCGTTTCGATCATCCCGATCTGGGACACGCTGGGCCTGCGTGCCACCCGCAGCCAGCTCCTCTCCTTCAGCGGCACCCTCCTGCGCGAGGAGCTCCGCGGCCGTTCGCCGCAGCCCGGCGACTTCGCCGCGGTGCCCGCCGGTCTGCCCGCGATCTCGCTGGGCATCGCTGACGCCGCCCTCGGCGCCCTCGTGGATCACGCGCGCAATCGCGCGATCCTCGGCAAGCCGCTCTCGCACCAGCAGTGGATCCAGCACGAGGTGGCCGACGCCCAGTCGCGCCTCGAGGCCGTGCACGCGTTCTTCCAGCGCACCCTCGCCGAGGCCGACGCCGGGAGGCCCGAGTTCTTCTCCAACCTGTCGCGCGCCAAGTACCTCGCCAACAAGATCGCGGTCGACGTCGCCCAGCTCGGTGTCCGGGTGGGCGGTGCATCGGGATACCTCAAGCAGTCGCCCATCCAGCGCCACCTCCGCAACGCGCAGGCCGGGCAGCTGATGGCCTACTCGACCGAGGTGCTCGCGACCGAGATCGGCAAAGAGGTGCTCGGCGTCGAACCGGTGCCGGCCGACGAGGCGGAGGTGGCGTGAGCATGGCCGATCGCGAGCGCATGATCTTCAACGCCTTCAACATCTTCTCGGTCTCCCACCACGACCAGGGCATGTGGGCGTGGCCGGGCAGCGAGCAGCTGCGGTACAACGACGTGCACTACTGGGCCGATGTAGCACGGCTGCTCGAGCGCGGACGGTTCGACACCCTCTTCTTCGCCGACGTGCTGGCGCCGTACGAGACCTTCGAGGGTTCGCGCGAGCGTGCGGTGTACAGCGGGATGCAGTTCCCGATCAACGACCCGGGCGAGCTGATCCCGGCGCTGGCGTACGCCACCGAGGACCTGGGCTTCGTGCTCACGCAGAACATCCTCCAGGAGCCTCCGTACGCGTTCGCGCGCAAGATGTCGACGCTCGACCACCTCACGCGGGGCAGGATCGCGTGGAACATCGTCACGACGTTCCTGCCCGGCGCTGGACGCAACCTCGGCTTCGGCGGACTGCCGGAGCACGAGGACCGCTACGCCCGCGCCGACGACTACATCGACGTCGTCTACAAGCTGTGGGAGGCCTCCTGGGAGGATGACGCCGTCGTGCGGGACACGGCGCGGCAGCAGTACTCCGATCCCGGCAAGATCCACGAGATCAACCACGTCGGACCGTTCTACGACGTCGTCGGCCCGCATCTCACGGAGCCCTCGCCGCAGCGCACGCCGTTCCTCATCCAGGCGGGGGTCTCGCCGCGCGGCCGCGACTTCGCCGGACGCAACGCGGAGGGCCTCTTCATCAACGCGCTCAGCCCGGCCGAGGCCGAGCCGGTCGTGAAGGATGTGCGAGCGGCCGCCGTCCGCCACGGCCGCCGTGCCGACGACGTCAAGCTGTTCGGCATCCTCGGCTTCGTGGTGGGCAGCACCGAGGAGGAGGCGCGCCGGCTGCACGAGGAGATCACGGACTTCCAGAGCATCGACGCCAACCTGGCGAAGCAGAGCGTCTTCCTCGGGTACGACTTCAGCCGGCTTGATCCGAAGGAGCCGATCAGTGAGATCGCGAAGCGCCCGGAGGGCCGGGAGGGCATCGTCGGCAAGCTCATCGCCATGTCGCCGAACCCGCGGTACACGATCGGCGAGCTGGTCCGCTGGTTCGGGAACCTCCGGGTGGTGGGTACGCCGGAGCAGATCGCCGACCATGTGGAGGCGTGGAACGACGCCGGCGTCGACGGGATGAACGTGCAGTACGTGGTCTCGCCGGGGTCGTTCGAGGACTTCGTCGACCATGTCACGCCGGTGCTGCAGCAGCGCGGGCTCATGCAGAGCGAGTACCGAGAGGGCACCCTGCGCGAGAAGGTGTTCGGGAAGGGCCCCTTCCTGCCGGACGAGCACCGCGCCCGCGGCTTCCGCCGCGCCGCGTTCGGGGAGGGCTGACGCGGGCGCTACTGCACCGACTCCCGTGCCCCGGCCGGCGTGTGCTCGCGTCCCCAGGTCGCGAACGTGCCGTTGAGCTCCCACTCGCCGATCGAGCGGGCGCGCTGCCGTGCAGGATTGTGCGACGACAGGGTGCGTGCGTTGCGCCAGTGCCGGTCGAGCGCGAACCCGTTCCCCACCGCGCTCGCGCCGCCGACCTCGAAGAGCTCGGTGGTCGCATCCAGGACGATCCCCGGCACGATCTGCTGCACGCGGAACACGCTGAGGGCCGACTCGCGGAACGCCTCACGCCGGTCGGGCCGCGCCCTCAGGCCGTCGAGCTCGCGCGCAGCGGAGAGCACCAGACGGCGGGCGGCGTCGGCGGCGCTGCTGACCTGGCCGACGACCTGCTGCACGAGCGCGTCGTCGCGCGGCCGCGCCTCTGACGCGAACCCGAAGATGCGGCGGCGCGGTCGCACGAACTCGACCGTGTCGCGCACGGCGGCCGTGGCGATGCCCGCGAGGACGGCCAGCAGCGTGAGCTGGAACACCGCGGCGACGTACTCGCCCGCGCCGTCGTCCTCGTCGCTCCAGGCGATGATGTCGGCGGGCCCGATCGGCACGTCCGTGAACACGGTCGTCCCGCTCCCGGTCAGCGGCTGGCCGAAGCCGTCCCAGTCGTCGACCGAGGCGACGCCCGGTTGCGCGGCGTCGGCGAGCACGTTGACGCGCTCGCCGTCGAGGCTCGCCGTGAGCAGGATCCAGTCCGAGTAGATGCTCCCCGTCGTGTAGTACTTGGTGCCCGTGAGCCGCAACCCGTCGGCGGTGCGGGCGATGGTCGCCGCGACGTCGGCGGTCGCCCTCCGCTCGGACTGGGCGTTTCCGACCAGGATGCCGTCCGCCGCCCGCGCGAGCCAGGTGTCGGCCCAGCTGCGGCGGGCCTCGGCGTGGAGGCTCTCGACGAATCCGATGTGCCCGCGGAAGACGTGCGCGAGGTTCGGGTCGACGGCGGCCAGGTGCACGAGGCGCTCGAAGAGGTCCTCGAGCGACCCGCCGAGACCGCCCAGCGCGACGGGGACGCGGACCGCGCCGAAGCCGGCGTCGACCAGCCGGTGGACGGGGTCGTGGAGCAGCTCGCGGTCGCGCTCCCGCTGCGCCGTCGTTCCCTGCAGCTCGGCGGAGAGGTCGTGGATGACGGGGTCGAGAGCGTCCAGGCGCGTGCGGAAACGGGGCGGGGCGAGGGTCGTCGGGGAGGTCATGGTGCGGCACGTTACGCAGGCGGCGCCGCTCGCGTCACGTGCCGACGTCACGGTCCGTAAGGAACGTCACAAACCGAAACGCCCGCTCGACCGCGCTTCCCGACCGCCGGGATAGTCGTCGCTCACACCCCGATGAAAGGACGATCGATGGCCTCCTCACCGCTCGAGACCCTCGGCGCACGTGCACTGAACCGGCGCAACTTCTTGGCGTTCTCGGCACTCGGCATCGCGAGCGCCACCCTGCTCGCCGGATGCACCACCGAGAGTTCGGCCGTGCCGGCCGCGGGAGCCGGAGGCGGCACCCTCACCTACCTCGACCCCGAGATCCCGACCTCTGCGCAGGTGCAGGAGTCCGGCACCTGGCAGACGCGCGACCTCATCCAGAACCTCACCGACCGGCTGATCAACCGCAACCCCACGACCTACGAGCTCGAGCCGTGGATCGCCGAGACGTGGACGCAGTCCGCTGACGGCCGCGACTACACGTTCGTGATCCGCGACGGCATCACGTACTCGGACGGCACACCGCTCGATGTCGCCAACGTCAAGAAGAACCTCGAGTGGCAGGTGAACGGCGACAGCAGCAACGGCATCTCGGCGAACAGCCAGTTCCCCCGGGCGATCTCGGTGGCGGTGGATGAGGCGAAGCGCGAGGTGCGCGTCCACCTCGACACCCCGTACGCACCCTTCCTGAACGTGCTGACCTCGTGGAGCGCCGGCCTGGTCGCGAACGCGACGATCGACGCGACGCACGATCAGCAGGTGAAGTACACGAAGCTGATCGGCAGCGGCCCGTTCCGCGTCGCGTCCGAGAAGTACGGCAAGCAGTACGTGCTGGAGCGCCGCTCGGACTACGCCTGGGCGCCGAAGAGCGCGAAGAACCAGGGCGAGTCGAAGCTGCAGAAGATCGTGTGGATCCCCACCGAGGACGACGCCGTCCGGCTGGGGGCGGTCCGGTCCGGCCAGGCCGGCATCCTCCGCTACGTCGAGCCGAAGGACGAGATCGCGCTGGCGAAGCAGAAGTACACGATCATCGCGAAGTCCGGTGTGGGGCTCTCGAACCAGTGGTTCCTGCGCACGACGACGCCGCCGCTCGACGACATCCGCGTACGGCAGGCGCTGTCGCACGCGATCGACCGCGACCGGATCCTGAAGGACATCTACACCGACAGCTGGACCGCGGCGACGAGCGTGCTGTCGCCGCACACCTTCGGCTACAAGGATGTCTCGGCGGCCTTCTCGTACGACCCGAGCGCGGCCGAGAAGCTGCTGACCCAGGCGGGCTGGACCGGCAGGGACTCCGGCGGGTACCGCACGAAGAACGGCACCCGGCTGCACCTCAAGACGTACATCGACGTCTACGACAACACGGCGAACGCGCTGTTCCAGGCCGTGCAGAGCCAGTTCGAACAGCTGGGGATCGAGCTGGAGCTGAACAAGCTGGACTACTCGAGCTACTGGGCGAAGGCCTTCGCCGACAAGGAGGTGGGCTTCCTGCGCGTCGGCTGGCCCCATCCCGACCCCTCCGTCGGGCTGATCGAGTACTACGGCAAGGCGGGCTCCGACCTTCTGGGCCTCAAGGGGGCGGATGCGACGCTCGAGAAGCTGCTGAACGATCAGATCACCGCCGTCGACGACGCGCAGCGCTCGAGCCTGCTCCAGCAGACGCAGGACCACCTGGTCACCGAGAAGGCGTACGTCATCCCCATCCTCAACGACAGCCAGGTGTTCGTCGTCCGGCCAGGGATCACGGGCTTCGAGCTCTCGGACGGCGCGCTCCCGCTGTTCTCGAACGTGAGCGTGCCCTGAGCATGCCCTCCGCCGGTTACATCCTGCGACGGGTCGGGCAGTCCCTCGTCGTCATGTTCATCGTCTACGCGCTGACGTTCGTCGCGCTGTTCGTGCTGCCGGGCGACCCGATCGACAACAAGATCGACAACCCGGTCAACCCGCTCCCGCAATCCACGGCCGACGGCCTGCGCGAGTATTACGACACCGACAAGCCGGCGATCGTGCAGTTCTTCCTGTACTTCTCCCGGCTGGTGCGGGGCGACCTGGGGTATTCGCTCACGAACGGCAAGAGCGTCGCCGACCTGATCGGGCAGGCGCTCAGTCAGACCCTCGCTCTCGCCGGACTCGCGCTGCTGTTCACCGTGGTGCTCTCGCTGGGCATCGCTCTGCTGGCGACGTTCGCGCCATGGAAGCCGCTCCGGGATGCGGCGCGCGCCGTCCCCGTGCTGTCGATCTCCGCCCCGAGCTTCCTGGTGGGCTACGTGCTGATCCTCGTGTTCTCGTTCCAGCTCGGCTGGGTCTCGTCGATCACCGATCAAGGGTTCGTCTCGCTGATCCTGCCGGCCCTCACCCTGGCTTTCGCCTCGAGCGGCGCACTCAGCCAGGTGCTGATCCAGGGCCTCGGGGACGCGTCCACGCAGCCGTTCGTGACCGTCCTGACCGCGAAGGGCGTCTCGCCGAGCGGGATCGCGCTCCGGCACGTCCTGAAGAACGGCGCCATCCCGTCCATCACGCTGCTCGCACTCATCGTCGGCGACCTGCTCGCCGGTTCTGTGATCGTCGAGACGGTGTTCAACCGCACGGGCCTCGGCTACTTCACCTACACGAGCGTGCGCGACCAGGACACCCCGACGATCGAGGCGATCGTGCTCATCGTCTCGGCCGTCTACCTGGCCATCAACCTGATCACCGACCTCGCCTACCCGGTGCTCGACCCGCGGATCGTCGCGTCGGCGCCGCGTGACGGGCGGCGGCGGGCGAAGAAGACCGCGGAGGTGCACGCATGACGAGGACCATCCTCACCACCGGACCCGGCATCGCCGGACGGCGGCCGGGCGGATCGCCGCTCGCACCATTCCTGCGCCGGCTCGTACGCCGCCTCGGCTGGGTCGACGGGATCGCCATCGCCCTGCTCCTCGTGCTGGTGGCAGCCCTGGTCGCGCCCGGCCTGCTCGCCCCGGACGACCCGCTCGCGGGCGATCAGGCGAACATCCTGGCCGCCCCGAGCGCGCAGCACTGGCTCGGCACGGACTACCTGGGCCGCGACCTCTGGGCGCGCATCGTCCACGGGACCGGCCGGACCCTGCTCGGTTCGGCGGTCGCCGTCGTGGTCGGACTCGGCATCGGCACATTCCTCGGTCTCGTCGCGGCCGCGGCCGGCGGGGCCGTGGATGCGGTCATCAGCCGCGTCGTCGACGCGCTGCTGTCCATCCCGGGCCTCCTGCTGGCCATGGTCGTGGTCGTCTCGCTCGGCTTCGGCAGTCTCAACGCGGCCGTCGCTGTCGGCGTCTCGTCGGTCGCCACCTTCACCCGCGTCATGCGGTCGCAGGTGCTGACGGTCACGAACCTGCCGTTCGTGGAGGCGTCCGGCCACATCGGCGGTCGTCCCTCCTACGTGCTCTGGCGGCACGTCTTCCCGAACTCGTTCTCGGCCGTGCTCTCACTCGCCGCCCTGCAGTTCGGCACGGCGATCCTGTGGATCTCGGCGCTCAGCTTCCTCGGCTACGGGGCCCCGCCGCCCCAGCCGGAGTGGGGGCTCCTCGTCTCGGAGGGCCGCCAGTACATCACCTCGTCGCCCTGGCTGGTGGTCTTCCCCAGCATCGCGATCGCGCTCACGGTGTGGGCGATCAACCAGCTCAGCAGCACCGCGCGGAATGGACGGACCCGTGACTGAACAACTCCCCCTCCTCGCCGTCTCCGGCCTGCGTGTCGCGTACGGCTCCGGCCGTCGTGCCACCGAGGTCGTGCGCGACGTCGGCTTCACCCTCGGCCGCGGCGAGACCCTCGCGTTGGTCGGCCAGTCGGGCTCCGGCAAGACCACGATCGCCCGGGCGGTCTCGGGGCTCCTGCCCGCCGGAGGCCGGGTCACGTCCGGTCGCGTGGAGCTCGCCGGCACCGACGTGACGCACTTCCGGCCTCGCGACTGGCGTCCGCTGCGGGGAACGACGATCGGCTACGTGCCGCAGGACCCGTTGAGCTCGCTCGACCCGCTGCAGCGCATCGGCGATCAGCTGGGCGAGGCCATCCGCGTCGGGCGGCGCGGACTCGGTCGCGCCGAGGCGCGCGACCGCGCCATCGAGTTGCTCGACCGGGTCGGCATCGCCGATCCCGGGCAGCGGCTCGGGTCGTACCCGCACGAGCTCTCGGGCGGCCAGCTGCAGCGTGTGCTCATCGCGACCGCCATCGCGGCCGATCCCGTGTTCCTGATCGCCGACGAGCCGACGAGCGCTCTCGACGTCACGGTGCAGAAGCGCATCCTCGACCTCATCGACGAGCTCCGCGCGGAGCGCGGCCTGGGCGTGCTGTTCATCACTCACGACCTGGCGCTCGCCTCCGAGCGCAGCGACCACGTCGCCGTGCTGAACGGAGGCGACCTCCTCGAGCACAGGCGCGTGGAGCACCTCCTCGCGGGGGCCCAGCACGAGTACACGCAGCGCCTGTTCCTGGACGTGCCCGCAGCGGCGCCCGACAAGTACGCGCATCGACGGCTCCTCGCCGCCGTCGAACGCGAACCCGTCGTCAGCGTGCGCGGGCTGGGCAAGGTCTTCCCGCCGCGTTCCGCCAAGGGCACGGAGGTCGTGGCCCTCGACGACGTGTCGCTCGACGTCTCCGATGGCTCGGTCCACGCGGTGGTCGGTGAATCCGGGTCGGGAAAGACGACGCTGGCGCGGATCGTCGCCGGGCTCACGTCGTACACGTCCGGAGCCGTCGCGGTGCACGGGCGCGAGGTCGCACGCGATCCCGCCCCCTTCAACCAGCGCCCGGAGGACCTCCTGCTCGTCTACCAGAACGCGCTCGCCGCGGTCGATCCGCGGTTCACCGTCGGCCAGATCATCGCCGAACCGCTCCGGATCGCAGGGGGCTCGACCGCTCGCGCCCGGCATGCCCGCGTCATCGAGGCGCTCGATGCGGTCGCGCTGCCCACGTCGGTCCTCGGGCGCCGCGCGATCGAGCTCTCGGGCGGCCAGCGGCAACGCGTGGCCCTCGCCCGCAGCCTCGTCGTCGCGCCGCGCATCCTGGTGCTGGACGAGCCGACCTCGGCCCTCGACGTGAGCGTCCAGGCGCAGATCGTCGATCTGCTGTTCCACCTCCGCGAGGAACGGAGCCTGACCTACCTCTTCATCTCGCACGATCTCGGACTCGTGCAGCAGATCGCCGACGATGTGACCGTGCTCAGCCGGGGCAGGCTGGTCGAATCGGGGCCGGCAGCGGAGCTGTTCGCCCGGCCGCAGCATCCGTACACGCAGGAGCTGCTGGAGGCCGTGCCGGGGAGGTCGTTGTTCGAGCGGAGCGCCTGAGGCTCCCGTCCGCGTGCGTGTCGGCCGCGCCGCTCAGTGCGCCGGCACCGGGGCCAGCGCCTCCACCCGGTCGAGGACCACGTCCACCAGCTCCTGCGGCGTCGACTCGGGCGTGAGCAGCGGGGCGGTGACGACGTCGGCTCCCGCCTGCTCCGCGAGTGTGGCGAAGTAGCCGGGCGCGAGGAGGTACGTCGCGATCAGCACCCGGGCTCCCGGCGTGCGGTGCCGTGCGGTGGCGACCGCGTCCGGGAGGGACGGTGCGGCGGCGGAGATGAATCCGACCGTCACCGGCGCGGCCAGGCGACCGGCGAGGAGGGCGGCGGTGCGGTGGCAGTCGGCGACCGCACGCGCGTCGGTCGAGCCGGCCGCCGCCAGGACGACCTCGTCGCCGGGGCGGTAGCCGGCCTCCACGAGACGGGTGGCCAGCACCTGGACGAGCCGGAGGTCCGGGCCGAGCGCCGGGGCCACCGTCGCGGGCACGGGGGAGGCGGCGGCCGTGTCGGCCAGGTCGACGAAGACGTGGAAGCCGGCCGAGAGCAGCAGCGGCACGATGACCGCCCGGTCGGCCTGCGCCGAGGCGGAGGCGAGGGCGGTGGGGACGTCCGGCTGCTCCACGTCCACGTGGCAGCCGAGGACGGGGATCGGCAGCGCACGAGCGACCGCGTCCACGAGGTTGCGCACCGCCCGCTGGCCCTCCGGCGACGCGGTGCCGTGGGAGGCGAGCACGGCCGCGGTGGCGGCGCGCTCAGTCATCGCCGACCTCGATCTCGATGAAGCCGCCGACGATGCGGGTGCGGAAGGTCGTGAGGGCGAGGGAGGGGTCGCTGAAGCACTCGCCGGTGCCCAGGTCGTACACCTCCTTGTGCAGCGGGGAGGCCACGGTGGGCCGGTCGCCGCGCGAGCCGACGATGCCGCGGGCCATCACGGGGGCGCCGCCGGCCGCCGGGTCCTCGTGCGAGACGGCGTAGACCTCGCGCGGGCCGAGCAGGAAGACGGCGATCTGGCGCATCCTCAGCAGCACGGCTTCGCCCCACGTGGGCTCCAGGTCGTCGACCCGGCAGGCGCGCAGCCAGGTCGCGCGCCCGGCCGCGAACCGCTCGAACTCGGCGCGTTCGGCCGTGCCGCGGTCGGCCGCGCCGCCGACGGCCGAGCCTCCTCCTGCCGCCAGCACGTCATTCCCGGTTATCGTCATGCTCCGACGCTAGAGCGCGGATGTTTCGGGAGGCGGCGCGCGCTGTAACGTCCGCGTGACACCCGCCTCACACCCGCGCCCCGTCCGTGTGCGGCCCGTGTTAACGCCCGGTTACACCGCCGAAACGGTCGGGAAACCGCCCGCACCTACGCTCGGAAGGCACCAGGCAGCGACGTCCGCCCTGGTGCGGCGCCAGCCGCCGGACGGGGAAGGGGCCCGCATGACGACCGAACGCACGCTGATCGTGGGGGGCGGACCCGCCGCCCACCGACTGGTCGACGCCCTGGTCTCGCGCGGCGCGGAGAGCAGCACCGACCACTCCGGCGCCCACCGCTCCATCGTCGTCCTCGCCGAGGAGCCGTACCTCCCGTACGACCGCGTGCAGCTGAGCAAGCGGCTCGCGGACGGCGCCGTCGACCTGACGCTGGAGCCGGTGGCCCACTGGTCGGACGCGGGGGTCGAGCTGCGCATCGGCGAGGCCGTCACGGCGATCGACCGCGCCGCGCGGACCGTCACCACGAGCTCCGGAGCCGTGCTGGGCTACGACCAGCTCGTGCTCGCGACCGGCTCGTCCGCTCCGGTGCCGGACATCCCCGGGGCCGAGGCGTGCCGCGTCTACCGCACCATCGACGACGTCGACGCCCTCGTGGCCGAGGTGGCCGACCTGCGCGAGCGGCTCGGCCGGGCCCCGCGGGTCGCGGTCGCCGGCGGCGGGCTGCTGGGGCTGGAGGCGGCGGGAGGCGTCGCGGCGCTCGGTGCGGAGGCGGTCATCATCCACTCGGGCGGCTGGCTCATGTCGGCGCAGCTGGACGAGGGCGCCGGGCAGGCGCTCGGGCGGCTCATCGCGGCGCGCGGGATCGACCTGCACCTCGGCACCCGGCCGCGCGAGATCCTGCGGGGCGACGACGGGCTCCCGACGGCGGTGCGCTGCGCGGACGGACGCACGGTGCCGGCCGACATCGTGGTGTTCGCGATCGGCATCCGCGCCCGCGACGAGCTGGCCAGGGCGGCGGGGATCGAGACGGTCGACCGCGGCGGGATCGTCGTGGACGAGGCGTGCCGCACCTCCGACCCGGCCGTGTGGGCCATCGGCGAGGTCGCCGCGATCGACGGGCGGACCGTCGGACTGGTGGCGCCCGCGAACGCGATGGCGGAGACGGTCGCCGACCGCCTGCTCGGCGGCGACGCGACCTTCACCACGGTGGACGACGCGACCAAGCTCAAGCTCTCCGGAGTCGACGTCGCGAGCTTCGGCGACGCGCTCGCCGCGGCGCCGGGCGCGCTGGAGATCGTCTACGCCGACCCGGCACGCGGCCTGTACCAGAAGCTCGTCGTGAGCGACGACGCCAAGACGCTGCTCGGCGGCGTCTTCGTGGGCGACGCGGCGCCGTACTCCAGCCTGCGACCGCTGCTCGGCCGCGAGCTCGACGCGGAGCCGGCGGCCTACCTCTCCGCCGCCGGAGCCGAGCCTCCCGCGGGCGGGGCGCTGCCCGACGACGCCCTCGTCTGCTCCTGCAACAACGTCACGGTGGGGACCGTGCGCGGCGCCGTCGCCGACGACGGCTGCCACGACCTCGGCGAGCTCAAGGCCTGCACCAGGGCGGGGACGCAATGCGGCTCGTGCGTCCCGCTGGTGAAGAAGATCCTGGAGGCCGAGCTCACCCGCACAGGCGCAACGGTGTCGCATGCGCTGTGCGAGCACTTCGAGCTCTCGCGCCAGGAGCTGTTCGAGTCCATCCGGGTGCTCGAGCTCACCAGCTGGGAGGAGACGGTCGGCCGCCTGGGCACCGGGCTCGGCTGCGACATCTGCAAGCCGGCGGTCGCCTCCATCCTGGCCAGCCAGCACAACGGCCATCCGCTCGACGGCGGCCGCGGTCCGCTGCAGGACACCAACGACCGCGCCCTCGCGAACATGCAGAAGGACGGCACGTACTCGGTGGTGCCGCGGATCCCGGGCGGCGAGATCACCCCGCAGAAGCTCGCGGTGATCGCCGAGGTCGCGACCGAGTACGGCCTCTACACGAAGATCACCGGCGGCCAGCGCATCGACATGTTCGGCGCGCGGCTCGACCAGCTGCCCGACATCTGGCGCCGGCTGGTCGACGCCGGGTTCGAGTCGGGCCAGGCCTACGGCAAGGCGCTGCGCAACGTGAAGAGCTGCGTCGGCTCCACCTGGTGCCGGTTCGGCGTGCAGGACTCGGTCGGCATGGCCGTCGACCTGGAGCTGCGCTACCGCGGGCTCAGGGCGCCGCACAAGTTCAAGTTCGGCGTCTCCGGCTGCGCCCGCGAGTGCGCGGAGGCCCGGGGCAAGGACGTCGGCGTGATCGCCACCGACAAGGGCTGGAACCTGTACGTCGGCGGCAACGGCGGCTTCCAGCCCGCCCACGCCCAGCTGCTCGCCTCCGACCTCGACGACGAGACGCTGGTCCGCTACATCGACCGCTACCTCATGTACTACATCCGCACGGCCGACCGGCTGCAGCGCACGGCCCGCTGGATGGAGGACCTCGAGGGCGGCATCGACCACGTGCGCGCGGTCGTCGTGGAGGACTCGCTCGGGCTCGGCGCCGAGCTGGAGGCGGCGATGGCCAAGCACATCGACACGTACGAGGACGAGTGGGCGGCGACGCTGCGCGACCCCGAGCGGCTGCGGCGCTTCCGCTCGTTCGTGAACGCGCCCGGCACGCCGGACCCCTCCGTGGCGCGGGTCGAGGAGCGCGGGCAGCTGCGCCCCGCGACCGAGGAGGAGCGCCGGGCGGGCCTCGCTACCGGGCCGGTGCTCGTGGCCGGGGCGAGCCTCCCGGTCCGGGGCAGGGACGAGGTGGACGCATGAACGCGGACCGGACGAACCCGGACCGGACCACCGTCGGCTCGGTCACCCTGGTGGGCGGCGGGCCCGGCGATCCCGACCTGCTGACCGTCGCGGCCGTGCGGGCGCTCGCCGCGGCCGACGTGGTGCTCTACGACCGCCTGGCGCCGCACGAGACGCTGGTCGAGCTCGCTCCGCGCGCCCGCCTGATCGACGTCGGCAAGCAGCCGGGGCACCACCCCATCCCGCAGGGCGAGATCGAGCGGCTGCTGGTCGAGCACGCGCTGGCGGGCGCGACCGTGGTGCGGCTCAAGGGCGGCGACCCGTTCGTCTTCGGCCGGGGCGGCGAGGAGGCCGAGGCCTGCCGTCGCGCCGGCGTCCCGGTGCGGGTGGTGCCGGGAGTGACGAGCGCGATCGCGGTGCCCGGCGCGGCCGGCATCCCGGTCACCCACCGCGGCGTGAGCCGGCTGTTCACCGTCGTCTCCGGGCACGCGCCGCTCTCGCCCGGCGAGCTGGAGCACCTGGCCGGCCTGGGCGGCACGATCGTCATCCTCATGGGCATCACGAACCTCCCGTCGATCTCGGCGGGCCTCGCGCGCTTCGGCATGGACCCGGAGATGCCCGTCGCGATCGTCGAGCGCGGCTTCTCGTCGCGGCAGCGCACCACCTTCGGCGAGCTGCGGACGATCCTCACCGAGTCGGCCAGGGCGGGAGTCTCCTCGCCCGCCGTCGTGGTGATCGGCGAGGTGGTCGCGCTCGCCCGCGACGGCGACGCCGCGGCTGCGGCGGCGCTCGCGGACGCGGCGGCGGCGGGAGGCTGAGATGACGGACGACAGGGGCGCGGCTCCCGCCTTCCGCCCGGATCAGCTCGCGGGCTTCCGCATCGGCGTGACCAGCGACCGCCGCTCGGCCGACCTCATCGACGCCTTCGAGCGGCGCGGTGCCACGGTGCTGCACGCGCCGACGGTGCAGATGCAGCACGCGCACGACGACGCTCCCGTCATCGCCGACACCGAGAGCATCATCGCGGCGCTGCCCGACCTCCTCCTCGCCACGACCAGCTACGGGATGCGGCGCTGGTTCGAGGTCGCCGACTCAGCCGGTCTCGGCGAGGACCTGCAGCGCGTGCTCGCCGGCGCGACCATCCTGGTGCGCGGCCCGAAGGCGCGCGGCGCGGTGCGCGCGGCGGGCCTCGACGACGCGGGGATGAGCGACGAGGAGACGACGGCCTCCCTGGTGAGCAAGGTCATCGCCGAGCATCCCGCCGGTCGCACCGTCGCCGTGCAGCTGCACGGCCAGACGGACGAGGGCCAGCTGCAGCGGCTGCGGGACGCGGGGCACAGCGTGCTCGCGGTCGCGCCGTACTCGTGGTCGGTCGCCGACGACGGCGACGAACGCGTGACCCGCCTCGTGGAGGCGATCGCCGCCCGCCAGCTCGACTGCGTGACCTTCACCAGCGCCCCGGCGGTCGACGGGCTCTTCTGCGCGGCGCTCGCCCGCGGCCGGTACACCGAGCTGGTCGACGCGCTGAGGAGCGACGTGGTCGCCGCGACCGTCGGCCCGGTGACCTCGGCGCCGCTGATCGGCGTCGGCGTGACGCCGCTGCAGCCCGACCGATACCGCATGGGCGCGCTGATCCGGCTCGTCTGCGAGCACCTGGAGGCGCAGGCCACCCGGCGCGTGACGACCCGGCACGGCGACGTCGAGCTGCGCGGCAGCCTGGCGATCGTCGACGGGATGCCCGTGCGGCTCACCCCGGCGTCGCTCTCGCTGTTCCGCGCCCTGGTGGCGGCGAACGGCGCGGTGGTCTCGCGCCACGAGCTCGCCGTCGCATTGGCCGGGGAGAACGACGAGCACGCGATGGAGGTCTCGCTCAGCAGGCTGCGGCAGAGCCTCGCGACGCCCGGCCTGGTCGCGACCGTCGTCAAGCGCGGGTACCGGCTCGACGTCTGAGCGGCGGCGCTGCTGGTGCCGCCGAGGATCCCGGCGCCGATCGTCCCGCCGCCGCTCACCCGGCCGCCGCTCACTCTGCTGCTCATCCCGCCGCTCACCCCGCCGCCGATGCCGCCGCCGCGAGGATGGCCGCGATGCGCCCCTTGCAGCCGCCGCACCCGGTGCCCGCCCTGGTGTCGCGGCCGACGCACTCCACCGAGTCGCTGCCCGCCGCGACGGCCTCGCCGATGCGGCCGGCCGTCACGCCGTTGCACCAGCAGACGGTCGCGTCGGGTCCGAGGGGGTCGGCCGCAGGCAGCGCGCCCGCGTCGGCGGCGTCGAGCCGGAGGAGTGCCGACGGCTCGGCGGGCAGGGCGGCGCCGCGCTCGAAGAGCAGCGTGAGCTCGGCCCCGGCATGCGGGAGCCCGACCGAGACGAAGCCCGTGAGCGCCCCGTCGCGGACCACGGTCTTGAGGTACGCGGCGCGGGCGGGGTCGAGCCACACCGTGACCTGCGCGTCGGCGTCCCACGGCTCCGCCGCGTGGTCGCCGCCGGAGACGACATCGATCCCGGTGGCCTTCAGCATCACGGCGGTGGAGCGCTCGCGGAGGGCGACCACGGCGTCCGGCCCGGCCGCTCCGCCGGCGGCCTCTGCGCGCAGCCGCCGGGCCAGCGCGGCCGCCTGTCGCCATCCCGGCCCGATCAGGCCGCTGGGCGCACCGGGGACCCGTCCGTCCGGCCCCGCGTCCTCGGGGGAGGCGACCTGGGCGCAGTCGCCGATGGCGAACACGTCGGGGTCGCTCCAGCTGCGGAGCTCCTCGTCGACGAGGATGCCGGCCGAGCAGGCCAGCTCCGCCGCGGCGGCCAGCTCGATCCGCGGGCCGACCCCGCAGGAGAGGACCAGCAGGTCGCCGGGGATGTACGTGCCGTCGGCGCAGCCGACGCCGTCGAAGGCGCGGCCCGCCTCGTCGTCGCGGAAGCCGATGCTCTCGGCGCGTGCGTGCGCGGCCATGCCGATCCCGAGCGCCTTGGCCGAGCGCGTCAGCATGCGCCCTCCCGCCTCGTCGAGGTTGCGGGCCATCGGCGTCGGCCCGTGGTGCACCACCACGACCCGGGCGCCGTGCTCGGCGGCGAGCAGGGCGAACTCCATCCCGAGCACGCCCGCGCCGAGCACCACGATCGTGCCGCCGCCCGCGACGACCGGCGCGACCGCGTCGGCGTCGGCGAGGTCGCGGAGCGCGACCACCCCGCGCGGGAGGGGACGTGGCCCCCGATCGAGCTCGGGCGCCGGCTCGGCGAGCCGCTCGCGGCGCGCGTGCTGCAGGCCGTCGAGCGTCGGGATGTTGGCACGTGCGCCCGTCGCCAGCACCAGCCGGTCGTACGGAAGCTCGGCGCCGCTGCCCAGCAGCACCCGCTGCTGCACCCGGTCGATCCGCACCGCCACGTCGCCGAGGCGTACGTCGACGCCCGCCTCCCGGGCTGCCTCGGTGTCGGTCAGGTCGAGGCGGTCGCGGGAGGCGGCTCCCACCGCGTACTCCGCGATCAGGACGCGGTTGTAGGCGTCCTCGTCCTCGGCGCCGACGACGACGAGGGAGGCCTGGCCGGCGGTCACCGCGGGGAGCAGCTCCTCCACCAGGCGCGCCCCCACCGGCCCGTAGCCGATCAGGACGATGCGCAGCGGTCTCGTCACGCGATCCCCTCTCGCGTGGCCTCGACGGTGACGAGCGTGCGCTTGAACTCGGGCATCGCCGAGATCGGGTCGACGGCGCCCTCCGTGAGCAGGTTGGCGCACTGCCTCCCACCGAAGTGGAAGGGCAGGAACACCGTGTCGATCCGCATCCCGTCGCTCAGCTGCGCGACCGCCGTCACCGTGCCCCGCGCGTTGCGCACGCGCACAGGGTCGCCGTCGCCGATGCCGAGGCGGGCCGCCGTGGCCGGGTGCAGCTCCGCCCGCGCCTCCGGCTGGGCGGCGACGAGTTCCGGGACGCGCCGCGTCTGAGCGCCGGACTGATAGTGCTCCAGCAGCCGCCCGGTGATGAGGGTGAGGGCGCCCGGCGTCCGGCCCGTGTCGAGCTCGCGCGGCCGCACCGCCACCAGCCGGGCACGGCCGTCGTCATGGCCGAAGCGGTCGAGGAAGAGCCGCGGCGTGCCCGCCGACCCCGCGGGGTACGGCCAGTGCGCGGCCTCGTCCCTCGAGGACAGCTCGTCCAGGCGGGCGTGGCTGAGGCCCGAGTAGTCGGCGATGCCTCCGGCGGAGGCCCGTGCCAGCTCGTCGAAGACGGCGGCAGGGTCGGTGGGCCACGCCGACGGGGCTCCCAGCCGTGCGGCGAGCTCGGCCAGGATGCGCAGCTCGCTCCGCACGCCCTCCGGAGCGTCCAGCGCTCGCCGCCTGCGGAGCACCCGTCCCTCGAGGTTCGTCATCGTCCCCTCCTCCTCCGCCCACTGCGTCACCGGGAGCACGACGTCGGCCAGCGCCGCCGTCTCGGAGAGCACGAAGTCGCTGACCACCAGGAGGTCGAGCGAGCGCAGCCCGGCGCGGATGGCGCCGGCGTCGGGCCCGGAGACCACGACGTTGGAGCCGTGCACGAGCAGCGCGCGCACACCGCTCGGCCGGCCCAGCATCCCGAGCAGCTCGACCGCGGGGACGCCCGGACCGGGCAGCGAGTCCGGCTCGACACCCCAGACCGCGGCGACCGCGGCGCGCGCGGCCGGGTCGGCGATCTTCCGGTACCCCGGCAGCTGGTCGCACTTCTGGCCGTGCTCCCGGCCGCCCTGACCGTTGCCCTGCCCGGTGAGCGTGCCGTAGCCCGACCCGCGGCGACCGACGAGGCCCAGGACGAGCGCGAGGTTGATCGCGGCCGTCGCGGTGTCGGTGCCGTCGACGTGCTGCTCCACCCCGCGTCCGGTGAGGATGTACGTGCCGCGCCCGCGGGCGAGCCGCCGCGCGACCTCCCGCAGCTGTGCGACCGGGACGCCCGTGTGCTCCTGCACCCGCTCCGGCCACCAGGGCGCGACCGACCGGCGGACGGCGTCGAAGCCGGTCGTGCGCTCCGCGAGATACGTCTCGTCGGCCAGGCCCTCGGCGAGGACGACGTGGAGGAGTCCCAGCAGCACCGTCAGGTCCGTCCCGGGAGCGGGCTGCACGTGCACCCCGCCGCCCTCGTCCGTGAGCTGCGCGGTCTGGGAGCGCCGCGGGTCGACCACGATCAGGCCGCCCGCCGCGCGGGCGCCCGCGAGGTGCCCGATGAAGGGCGGCATGGTCGCCGCGACGTTCGACCCCAGAAGCAGGATGGTGTCCGCGTCGTCGAGGTCGGTCACCGGGAACGGCATCCCGCGGTCGATGCCGAAGGCGCGGGTCCCGGCGGCCGCGGCGGACGCCATGCAGAACCGGCCGTTGTAGTCGATGCGGGAGGTGCCGAGCGCCACCCGGGCGAACTTGCCCAGCAGGTACGCCTTCTCGTTGGTGAGCCCGCCGCCGCCGAAGACGCCGACCGCGTCCGGTCCGTCCTCACGCCGGATCGCGGTGAGCCGGTCCGCCACCAGCGTGAGCGCCTCCTCCCACGTCGCCGGCCGCAGCTCGCCGTCGCGGCGGACCAGCGGCGTCGTCAACCGGTCCGGCGCCGCCAGCAGCTCGGCGGAGGTCCAGCCCTTCTTGCAGAGGCCGCCGCGGTTGGTGGGGAACATCCTCCCCGCCACCGTCACCGGGGTCGCCGCGGCCGGGTCGGGCGTCAGCGTCATCGCGCACTGGAGGGCGCAGTACGGGCAGTGGGTGGCGGCGGGCCGGTGGAGGGCTGTCTCTTATACACATCT
>NZ_JBPGXM010000001.1:0-78851 GCF_056755495.1 Leifsonia sp. KNZ12-8B | reverse complement strand
GGGGGGGGGGGGGGGGGGGGGGGGGGGGGGGGGGGGGGGGGGGGGGCCCCCCCCCCCCCCCGGGGGCCCCCCCCCCCCCCCCCGGGTCGGACACGTCGACCTCGTAATCACGCTAAGCGCGGCCCTCGGGGGTCACTATCCGGCGGGCGAACGCGGTCGTCCCGTTCGCGAACGACCGGTCCTCGGAACGGTCAGGGCACTGGCCGAGACGTGCTTACAATCTCGGCATGTTTCCGGACCGAGGCGAGCTCTTCGCGGCTCACCGCGTCGCGTCGGGCCGCAGCGTCGAGGAGGCGCGGCAGGCGCTGTCGGAGGTCTTCCTGCCCGTCGACTTCCCGTTCGCGCGCCCCTCGGGGACGATCGACATGATCCTCAACGCGCTCGACGTGGGCCGGGTCACCTGCGGCTTCATGCAGTTCCGGGAGGAGGTCTGCATCGAGACCGCCGAGGCGGAGAACTACCACCTCGACATCCCTGTCAACGGCCGGGCGGTCATGAGGGCGGGCGTGGGGCCGCAGATCCACGCCACACCGCGCACAGCGGGCGTCTTCACCCCCGGCAAGCCGGTGCGGCTCGACTGCAGCGAGTGGTTCTCGCAGCTGTCGGTCATGATCCCCCGCGCCGAGCTCCAGCTCGAACTGGAGCGCCTGCTGGGCCGGGAGTCCATCCGCCCGCTGGAGTACACGAGCGAGCTGGACCTGACCGGGCCGGGCGGCCGCATGATGGTGCAGGCCCTGCGGACGATCGACGAGGCCTCCGCTATGGAGGGCGGCCCGCTCGCGCATCCGCTCGTGAAGCTGCGCCTGGAGCAGGTCCTCATCCAGTCGCTGCTGTTCGCCCAGCCCCACAACCACTCGGCCGCGCTGCAGCGCCCCGCCCCCGAGCCGGGCGCGCGCCCCGTCGCGCAGGCGGTGGAGCTGCTGCGCGCCGACCCTGCGCATCCGTGGACGGTGGTCGAGCTGGCGGCACGGGTGTCGGTGAGTGCGCGCAGCCTGCAGCAGGGTTTCCGCCGCTCCCTCGACACCACACCGATGGCCTACCTCCGGACGGTCCGGCTGGAGAAGGTGCGGGAGGACCTCACCCGCGGCGCGCCGGGGACGGACAGCGTGACCGACGCCGCCACGCGGTGGGGGTTCCTCCACCTGGGGAGGTTCGCGGCGGCCTACCGCGCCGCCTTCGGGGAGCACCCGTCGGAGACGCTGCGGTCGGTCGGCGTCCGCGGTCTCTCGGCTGGAGCACCCCGCGGACGCAACCGCCGGTCTTCCCCGTGACCCTTGCTCGACCGGCCGACGAGAGGAGCCGAGAATGCGTCACCGGGCATTCCCACCCGTGATCCTGATCCTCGCCGCGGTTGTCGCGCTGACAGGCTGCGGCGCGTCGGTGCGGCAGCCGCCCGCCGGCGCCCGGTTCGACTATCAGCTGGGCGCCGCCTCCACGCCGCCGGAGGGGGTCACCGTCGTGGAGCGCGACCGTACCGCCGTGCCGGCAGGAGCCGGCTATGACATCTGCTACGTCAACGGGTTCCAGACCCAGCCCGCCGAGTCGGAGGACTTCGCGGCCGAGCATCCCGAGCTTCTGCTGCAGACACCTGACGGACCGCTCGTCGACCCGGGGTGGCCGGACGAGCACCTTTTCGACACTTCGACCGAGGACGATCGGAACGCCCTGGAAAGGATCGTCGGCGCATGGATCCGGGGCTGTGCACGCAGCGGATTCGCGGCCGTCGAGATCGACAACCTCGATTCGTACACCCGCTCGCGCGGCGCCTTGTCCCTGAAGGACAACCTCTCCCTCGCGGCCGAGTACGCCCGGATCGCCCATGATGCTGGCTTGGCCATCGCGCAGAAGAACACGGCCGACCAGGCGCGGCAGCTGAAGGCGCTGGGTTACGACTTCGCAGTGACCGAGTCCTGCTACCTGTACTCCGAATGCGAGGCGTACACCGCCGTCTACCCGGTGGTGATGGACATCGAATACGCCGACGAGCTGGGGATCGACGGCTTCAGCAGCGCATGCACGAACCCGTCGCGGCCGAAGGCCATGATCCTGCGGGATCACTCCCTCGTCGGCCCCGATGACGACGGGTACGTCTACCGCAGTTGCTGACGGATTCCGTCGCGCGCCGTCGCCGGCGTCAGAGCCTGGTGCCTCCCGTTGCGAGGTGGTCGTGCACCATCTTCACGACACTCGCCCCCTCGCCGACCGCCGCGGACATGCGTTTGACCGACCCGCTGCGCACGTCGCCCACGGCGAAGACGCCCGGTACCGACGTCTCGAAGGGCCGCGTGCGCGCATCGACGGCGCCCGGTCGTGGACCGGTGAGAAGGAACCCGCGCTCGTCTCTGTCGACGGCGGGACAGAGCCACCCGGTCGCGGGGACCGCCCCGATGAAGACGAACAGATGGGCGGTGCGGAGCTCCTCGCGTGCGCCGGAGGGCCGGTGCTCGACGACGACGGATTCGAGCCGGGAGCCGCCGGTGGCCTCGACGACGTCGGATCGCGTGTGCACCGTGATCCTGGGGTGGCCCTCGACCTGGACGACCAGGTATCGCGACATGTCGTGACCGAGATCCGCCCCGCGCACGACCAGGTCCACGTGGGACGCTGTTCCGGCGAGGAACACGGCCGCCTGTCCGCCCGAATTGCCGCCGCCCACCACCACGACGGGGTCGGTTCCGCACTCGCGCGCCTCGTTCACCGTGGCCGCATAGTAGACGCTCGTGTACTCGAAGCGATCGAGGTTCTTCGCCGACAGGCGGCGGTACTCCATCCCGGACGCGACGACGACCGCGCGAGGGGAGACCGTCGTTCCGTCCGAGAACCGGGCGGTGAGGACCCCTCCGGCGACGCCGAGATCCTCAGCGGCGGCCGGCGCGAAGACGGTCGCACCGAACTTGACGGCTTGAAGCCGGGCACGCTCGGCGAGCTCCGCACCCGGGATCCCTGCGGGGAATCCGAGGTAGTTCTCGATCCGGGCGGATCGGGCGGCCTGCCCGCCCGTGGCGACGGCGTCGGCGAGGACGACGGACAGCCCGTCGGAGGCGGCGTACACGGTCGCGGCCAGCCCGGCCGGACCCGCGCCGACGACCAGCAGATCGCACGTCGGGCGCGGGCCGGACCTCCGGATGCCGAGCGTCTTCGAGAGCTCCGCGATGGTCGGATGGCGCAGGATCCTCGAGCCGGCGATGATGACGACGGGGAGGTCGGCGACCGCGAGGCTCAACCGTCGCACGATGACCTCCGCCCCCTGGTCGCCCTCCAGTTCGATCAGCCGGTGCGGGATCCGGTTGCTCGCCACGAGGTCGAGCACCCGGCGGGTGTCCGGCGAGAACCGCGAACCGACGATGCGGAGCCCCGCCCCGGAGCCGATCGCCATCGACCGCCGGATGAGATAGGCGCGCAGGATCACGTCGCCGAGCAACGGGTCGCCGGTCACGATCCGCTCCAGGGCCGGTATCGGCACGGCGAGCACCGTGCCGCTCTCGAGCGCGGTGATCGTGGCGAAGGAAGGCTGCCCCTCCAGCAGCCCGATGTCGCCGACGAAGCGGCCGGGTCCGTGGATCTCGATCCGCGCCTCCCCGGCGTCGGGGTCGCCGCCGTCGACGCTGACACGCCCCTCGACGACCGCGAAGAACGAGCCGAGCGGCTCCCCCGCCCGCGCGAGAACCTCGCCGTGCGCGACCCGGCGGGTGCTGCCGTGCTCGCTCAGCACCTGCAGCTGCGCGGGCGTGAGCCGGGGGTACGCCCCGAACGCGTCCGGGGTCTCCGCCGCCGACGGGTCGGGGCGAGCGCCGCTCACCACACGTAGTCCTCGTCGAGGTAGCACCACCGCCAGTCCTCGCCCGGCTCGTGCGAGCGGACGATCGGATGCCCGACGTGCAGGGCGTGCGCCCGCGCGTGCCGCATCGGCGAGGCGTCGCAGCAGCCGACCCTGCCGCAGGTCAGGCACAACCGCAGATGCACCCACGGCGTGCCGAGGGCCAAGCAGTCCTCGCACGCGCCAGGAGTCCGCGGAGCGACGGGGCGGATGAAGGCGACATGGGGATCCCTACGATCGGTCACGGCTCACCCCGTCCCGGTCGCTGTCGCCGCCCGTCCGCTCCTCGTGCCGTCGTCGCGTCATCGCGTGATCGAACCAGCGGCGCAGCACGGCGACGGGTGCCGCCCCCGCCTGGCGGGCGATGACCTCCCCGTGGTCCAGGATCATCAGGGTCGGGACGGCCTGCACCGCGAAGCGGGAGGACAACCGAGGCGCCTGGTCGACATCCACCTTGACGAGCTTCACCTCTCCCGCCCGCTCGGTGGCCAGCTCCTCCAGGACCGGGCTGACCATCCGGCAGGGGCCGCACCAGGCGGCCCACATGTCGACGATCACGGGCGGGTCGGCGTTCTCGGCGATCTCCGCGAACGTGTCGTCGAGGGCGTCGACGATCCACGGAAGGGATCGATGGCAGTTCGCGCAGCGCGGGCGTCCGCTCGCAGCGACGGGGACGCGGTTCCTCCTCCCGCAGTTGGGGCAGCGGATGACCGCGGTGGCGCCGGCGGTGCTCATACCGGGGCCTGCGCTTCGGCGTCGGACACCGCCGGCGACTCGACCGCCTCGACGGCGATGTCGCCGTCCCGCACGTCGATACGCACGGTCGAGCCATCCCGGACCGTTCCCGAGAGCAGCGCCCTGCCCAAGCGCGTCTCGATGTCGTGCGAGATGTATCTGCGCAGCGGCCGCGCACCGTACAGGGGATCGTATCCGCGCTCAGCGATCAGGCGCCGCGCCTCGGGAGTCACCTCGAGCCCGATCTGCCGCTCGGCGAGGCGGCGCGCCAGGTCGCCCATCAGCAAGTCGACGATCGACTCGATCTGCTCCAGGCCGAGCGGTGCGAAGACGATGATGTCGTCGACCCGGTTGAGGAACTCCGGCCGGAACCGGCCGCGCAGTTCGGCCAGCACGAGCTCCTTGACGTCCGGGGAGATCGCCCCGGTGCTGTCCCGGGAGCCGGTCAGCAGGTGTTCCGCCCCGATGTTGGATGTCATGATCACGATGGTGTTGCGGAAGTCGACGGTGCGGCCCTGGCTGTCGGTGATCCTGCCGTCGTCGAGCACCTGGAGCAGCGTGTTGAACACATCCGGATGCGCCTTCTCGATCTCGTCGAAGAGGACGACGCAGTACGGCCGGCGGCGCACGGCCTCGGTGAGCTGACCCCCCTCGTCGTACCCGACGTATCCGGGAGGGGCTCCGACCAGCCTGCTGACGGTGTGGCGCTCCTGATACTCGCTCATGTCGAGCCGGATCATCGCGGACTCGCTGTCGAAGAGCGCGCTGGCCAGGGCTTTCGCGAGCTCCGTCTTGCCGACCCCTGTCGGTCCCAGGAAGATGAAGGAGCCGATCGGCCGCCGGGGGTCGCGGATGCCCGAGCGTGCTCGGATGATGGCCTCGGTGACCAGTCTCACCGCCTCCTCCTGACCGACCACCCGCTCGTGCAGCACCTCGTCGAGCTTCAGCACCTTCGCGCGCTCCCCCTCCTGCAGCCGGGCGACGGGGATGCCCGTCCAGGCCGCGACGATCTCGGCGATCTCCTCGTCAGTCACCACCTCGCGGAGGAGGCGCTGCCGGCCCTGCTTCTCCTGGAGCCGCTGCTCCTCGGCCGAGAGCTGCCGCTCGAGCTCGGCGAGCCTGCCGTAGCGCAGCTCGGCCGCGCGGTTGAGGTCGTACCTGCGCTCGGCGTCCTCGGCCTCGCGACGCACCCGCTCGAGTTCGCTGCGGAGCTGCTGCACCTTGCGGATGGCCTGGCGTTCGGCCTCCCACTGGGCACGTTTTGCGTTCGCCTCCGCCTGCAGGTCGGCCAGTTCGCGCCGCAACTCCTCGAGACGCAGCCGGCTCGGCCTGTCCTGCTCCTTCTCCAGGGCCGCCTCCTCGATCTCGAGGCGCGTCACCCGCCGGGTGAGCTCGTCGAGGTCGGCCGGCATCGAGTCGATCTCGGTGCGCAGCCGGGCGCACGCCTCGTCGACGAGGTCGATGGCCTTGTCCGGCAGGAACCGGTCGGTGATGTACCGGTGCGAGAGCGTCGCGGCCGCCACCAGCGCATTGTCCTGGATGCGCACCCCGTGGAAGACCTCGAGTCGTTCGCGGAGCCCGCGGAGGATCGAGATGGCGTCCTCGACGCTCGGCTCGTCCACCAGGACGGTCTGGAAGCGCCGTTCGAGCGCCGCGTCCTTCTCGATGTGCTGCCGGTACTCGTCCAACGTGGTCGCGCCGATGAGGTGGAGCTCCCCGCGGGCGAGCATCGGCTTCAGCATGTTCCCCGCATCCATCGCGCCCTCGGTCGCACCGGCGCCGACGAGGGTGTGGAGCTCGTCGATGAACAGGAGGATGCGGCCATCGGCGGCCACGACCTCGGCGAGGACGGCCTTCATCCGTTCTTCGAACTCGCCGCGGTATTTGGCGCCCGCGACGAGCGCGGCCAGATCGAGCTGGAAGACCGTCTTGTCGCGGAGCCCTTCTGGGACGTCGGTGTTGACGATCCGCTGCGCCAGCCCCTCCACGATCGCCGTCTTCCCGACACCGGGCTCGCCGATCAGCACCGGGTTGTTCTTCGACTTGCGCGACAGGATCTGGATGACCCGGCGGATCTCGGTGTCGCGCCCGATGACCGGGTCGAGGCGCCCGGCGCGCGCGTCGGCCACCAGGTCGCGGCCGTACTTCTCCAGTGCCTCGTAGGTCTGCTCGGGAGTCGCGGAGTTCACGTGCTGATTGCCGCGGACGGCGGTCAGCGCGTCGAGGAAGCTCTCCCGGTTCACGCCGTTGCCCTGCAGCAGCCGCGCGGCCGCACTGCCGCCGGGATCGTCGGCGAGCGCGAGAAGCAGGTGCTCGACCGAGACGTAGGAGTCCTTGAGGCGGGTCGCCTCCCTCCCGGCACGGTCGAGGGTGGCCGCCAGAGTCTTGGAGAGGAAGACCTGACCGGGCGTCGCCCCGGGCCCGGTCGTCCGCGGTTTGCGCTCGATCGCCTGCTGCACCTCGGCGAGGAGGACGGCCAGATCGGCGCCGGCCGCTTCGAGCAGCCGGGGGATCAGACCGCCTTCCTGCGTGAGCAGCGCGAGCAGGAGGTGCTCGTTCTCGGTCTCGGTCTGACCGTTCCGGCTCGCGATGCTCTGGGCCTCCTGCAGGGCCTCCTGGGACTTCTGGGTCAGCTTGTTCATCTCCATGGCGGAGTCTCCCTTCCGGAGCGGAGGACCGACCGCCGCCCCTCGAGCACGTCGATCCTGGCGAGCAGGTCGATGACGAGTGCGACGGCGGCGTAGTTGAGCGATAGGTCGGCGTGCAGCCGCACGATCCGCCGCACCTGCTCCGGCGCGTCCGGGGTGAACCACAGCCGGCCCGACGTGTCGACGCGGGCGGGGACGAGCCCGAGATCGACGAATCGTCGAACCAGCTCGGGATGCACGCCCGATGCGACCGCGACCATCCCGAGATCCAGACGGGGCGGGATGACCGGAAGCAGGGGGGAGCTCATGACGACGACCTCGGATCGAAGGTGGATACGCGCTTCAACTGCTCGAAGAGCTCGCGCTCGCGGTCGGTGAGCCGGGGCGGGACCACGATCTTCACCCGCGCGAACAGGTCGCCCGGCCGCCCTCCGGGCTGCGGCATCCCCTGGCCCTTCAGCCGCAGCCGCCGGCCGCTCGACGAGCCGGGCGGCACCCGCACGGTGATCGGCCCTCCCGGAGCACGGGTCGAGACGCTCGCCCCGAGGGCGGCCTCCCAGGGGGAGATGGCCAGATCCATCTCGATGTCCTTGCCGTTGAGGCGGAGGCGCCGGTCGGGCTTGACCCGGAGCGTGATGACGAGATCGCCCGCACCGCCGTCCTGCCGTCCTGGCCGTCCTCCGCCGGAGACGCGGATGCGCTGCCCGTCGAGTGCTCCCGCCGGGATCTGGATGTCGAATGTCTGGCGCTCGCCGTCCGGTCCCGAGACGACGACCGTCCGCTGACCGCCGCGGAAGGCCTCGTCGACCGTCAGCTCGAGCTCCGCCTCGGAGTCCATCCCGCGCATGGAGCCGAAGACGTCGCCGAAGAGATCCTCCCAGTCGACCGACGCACCGCCCGGACCCGCTCCCGCCTGCGCACTCGACCAGCTGAACCCCGACGCTCCCGGCCGGGCCCCGGCGCGTCCTCCCCCGCGCGCACCGCCGGCGGGCTGCGAGGCGTACTCGCGATCGGCCGCGGCGTACCGGCGGAACTCCGGTCCGAACCGGTCGTACTGGGCGCGCGATTCGGGGTCGCTCAGCACGTGGTACGCCTCGCTGATCTCCTTGAAGGCGTCCTCCGCACCCGGCTGCTTGTTCACGTCCGGGTGATATCTCCGTGCCAGCGTACGGTAGGCCCGCTGGATCTCCTGGGCGTCGGCCGATCGCGAGACGCCCAGCAACTGGTAGTAGTCGTCCGCCACGGCGTCACTCCCGCGCCGGGGTGACGACGACGCTCGCGGGCCGCAGCAGCCGCTCGGGGGTCCCGAATCCCAGCCGGGCGACCGCCACGACGGTCTGCGGCGGCAGATCGTCGCTCTCGACCACCGACACGACCTCGTGGATGCGCGGATCGAACGGCACACCCACCCCGTCGATGCGCGGGTAGTCGAGGCGCTCGAGGGCGGTGACGGCCTGCTCGCGGATCGACTCCATGCCCTCGCCGAGCGGGTCGTCCACCTGCCTCGCGTAGACGACGGCATCCGTCAGTCCGTCCACGACGGGGAGGAAGACGGACGCGGCGCGAGCGCGCTCCGCGTCGCGGACGATGGCGAGCTCGCGGGCAGTGCGTTTCCGCACGTTGTCGAGGTCCGCGGCCGCGCGCCGCCAGCGATCCTCCAACTCGGCGAGACGGGCGTCCCGTTCGCCCGGAGGCTCGGCGGCGTGCCCGGCCGCCGGCTCGGCGCCCGCGTCGTGCGGGTCGCGGGCGACATGCTCCTCTCCGCCGGCGGCGCTGCGCGCATCCGAGGTGTCCATGTCCCGGCGTCCTTCAGCTCCGGTCGAAGTCGGCGTCGACGACGTCGTCGTCGGTGTCGCCGGTCTCGGGGGCGCTGTCCGACGGGGCGGCTCCCTGGGCCGGGCGGGTGACCGACAAGGCGGCGTCCATCTGCCGGAGCTCGCTCGTCAGCTCGCGCGCCTCCGACGCGGGGACCTCGCGTTCGACGGCCTCCCTCGCCTGGCCGACCAGCATCTCGGCGCGCGACCGCTCGTGCGCCGGCGCGGAGTCGCCATGCTCCGCGAGGGCCCGCTCGACCCGGTAGGCGGCGGCATCCAACTCGTTCCGGGCATCGATGTCCTCGCGCAGTCGCTGGTCCTCGGCACGGTTCTGCTCGGCCTCCCGCACCATCCGATCGATCTCGGCCTGGTCGAGGTTCGTGGTGCCGCTGATGGTGATGCCCTGCTCCGCCCCGGTGTCCTTGTCGCGCGCCGTGACATTGAGGATGCCGTTCGCATCGATGTCGAACGTGACCTCGATCTGCGGCTCGCCCCGCGGGGCCGGCCTGATGCCGGTCAGGGAGAACCGGCCCAGGACGCGGTTGTCAGCGGCGCGCTCGCGCTCGCCCTGGAGCACGACGATCTCGACCGAGTCCTGGTCGTCCTGCGCGGTGGAGAACACTTCGCTCCGGCGCGCCGGGATGGTGGTGTTGCGCTCGATGATCGGCGTCATCACCCCGCCGCGCGTCTCGACGCCCAGCGAGAGCGGGGTCACATCGAGCAGGAGGACGTCGCTGACCTCGCCCTTCAGCACTCCGGCCTGGATGGCCGCGCCGACCGCGACGACCTCGTCCGGGTTCACGGTCATGTTGGGGTCTTTGCCGCCGGTGAGGCGCTTGACGAGATCCTGCACGGCGGGGATCCTGGTCGAGCCGCCGACGAGGATGACCTCGTCGATGTCGTTCGCGGTGACCTTCGCATCCTCCATCGCCTGACGAACCGGGCCGAGGCAGCGCTCGACCAGGTCGGCGGTGATGTTCTCGAAGGTGGCGCGCTTGAGCGTGGTCGTCAGGTGCTTCGGACCGGCTGCGTCCGCCGTGATGAACGGCAGGCTCACCTGGGTCTGGCTCACCGTGCTGAGTTCGACCTTCGCCTTTTCCGCCGCCTCGAACAGTCGCTGCAGGGCTTGGGGGTCGTTGCGGAGGTCGATGCCGTTCTCCTTCTGGAACTCGTCCGCGAGATGGTCGACGATGCGGCGGTCGAAGTCGTCCCCGCCGAGGTGCGTGTCCCCCGCGGTCGAACGCACCTCGACGACGCCGTCGCCGACGTCGAGCAGGCTGACGTCGAAGGTGCCGCCGCCGAGGTCGAAGACCAGGACGGTCTCGTGCTCCCGCTTGTCCAGCCCGTACGCCAGCGCAGCCGCCGTCGGCTCGTTGATGATCCGGAGCACCTCGAGACCGGCGATGCGGCCGGCGTCCTTCGTCGCCGTGCGCTGCGCGTCGTTGAAGTACGCGGGAACGGTGATCACGGCTTCCGTGACCTTCTCACCGAGGAACTTGCCGGCGTCGTCCGCCAGCTTCCGCAGGACGAGGGCGCTGATCTCCTCGGGAGCGTACAGCTTGCCCCGCACGTCGAACCGGGCTTCGCCGTTCGGGCCGGCCACCACATCGAAGCCGACCGCCTTCGCCTCCTCCTCGATCTCGTCGAAGGAGCGGCCGATGAAGCGTTTGGCCGAGGAGATCGTCCCCTTCGGGTTCAGGATCGCCTGACGTCGCGCGAGCTGGCCGACGAGCCTCTCGCCGGTGTCCGTGAAGGCGACGACGGACGGAGTGGTCCTGGCGCCCTCGGCGTTCGGGACGACCCTCGCCTCACCGCCCTCCCAGACCGCGATGACCGAATTGGTGGTGCCGAGATCGATGCCGACTGCCTTAGCCATGGAACGCTCCTCTGTCGTGGTCCGTGTGGTCGATCGCGCGGTCGTCCGCTCGATGCCGGCTCGATGTGGATTGTGCGCCCCCGGGGCTGTTCGCTCCTCGACCGGCCGGGGCGAAAAAAGTGTCAGGACCTTGCACTGTCAGGGCCAGCGGATGTGGGCTAGCGTTTACCGCGATGGACCGGTCGAGCTCTTCGAACTCTGTCGCGCAGCCCGGGCCCGATGCGACGGCACAGGCGGGGCTGTACGACATCTTCAGGGTGGGCTCCGCGATGTTCGAGCGTCCGTCCACCCGGCGGACGTTCCGCCTCGCTGTGGCAGCGGCCGAGAAGATCGCCCGGTGCGTCGTCCATGCCGCATACGTCGCCTCCGACGGGCGCCTCGTCCGCTATTCCGGAGAGAAGGACGGCGGACTCGACCTCCTCGTGGAGGAGAGAATGGGCATCGACGGCGTCCTCGCTGACGATGCGGAGTGGCGCTACGCGCTCTTCTTCCGCGGGACCGGCCTGGTGCGGGGAGCCTTCGTGATCCGGGCGGCGCGGGCCCCGTCGAGCGCGGAGGTGCGCCTCCTCCTCGCGCTCGCGGAGCCGACGGGAGCCGCGCTCGCCGCCGCGGAGCTCATCGACGGCGAACGTCGCCAAGCCCGGGAGCTGCGGCGGCTCGGG
Organism: Leifsonia sp. KNZ12-8B; assembly: GCF_056755495.1. Taxonomy (NCBI): domain Bacteria; kingdom Bacillati; phylum Actinomycetota; class Actinomycetes; order Micrococcales; family Microbacteriaceae; genus Leifsonia; species Leifsonia sp. KNZ12-8B. The sequence goes on along the minus strand of NZ_JBPGXM010000001.1, from coordinate 67,299 downwards.
GAGGCGCACGAGGCCTCCAACCGGGCGATGGCCGCCGCGATCGTCCGGCTGAACGCGCAGCAGCGCGTCCGCGATGCGATCATCGCCGCGGCCGGGTCCGGAGGCGGCGAGGCACGGATCGTCGAAACGGTGAGCATGGTCACCGGGTACCCGGTGGTGCTCCAGGACTCCTTCGGGAACGAGCTCGCGTTCGCGGGCGCCGTCGATGCTGCGGGGCCTTCCGGGCCGGTCGCGCCCGTCGGCAACCTCTCCGCGGCCGGGCGCCCGGGTTCCGGCTGGCGGTCGGCGCCGATCCGCTCGCGTGGTGAGACGCTCGGGATCATCGGCATCTACGATCCGGACGACAGCCGGAGCGACGACGACCGATTCGCCCTCGAGTACACGAGTGCGACCCTGGCGGTCGAGCTCGCGCACCGCCGCAGCGTCGCAGAGGTCGAGCTCCGGCTCGGTCGCGATCTCGTGGACGACCTCGTCGCGGGTGCAGAGAGCGTCGATGCTCTCGCACGCGCCGAAGCCCTGCACTTCGACCTCGGAGGCCTCCTCCGGGTGGTGCTCGTCGCGTGGGAGTCCCCGACGCCGACCGGCGTCGACGTCAGCGCTGCGGTCCGCTATCAATTGGCGGCCATGCATGTCCCCGCGCTGATCTCACGGCACCCCGAGGCGACGCTCGCCGTCGTCGCAGACGGCCACGATCTCTCGCGGCTCTACGACAGGGTGTCCGCCGCCCTGACCAGCGCGCGGGGCACGATCGGCATCGGCGGACGCTGCGCCGCGCGCGATCTCCCCCGTTCGTTCGCCGAAGCGACGCGGGCGCTGCGCATCCGGACCGGATCCCGGCAGCCGCTCGGGGTCTCGAATCACGACGAGCTCGGCCTCCTCCGCATCCTCGACACGTCGGATGACGGAGTCAGGCTGGAGCGGTACATCGGCGAGTGGCTCGGCGCCCTCATCGAGCACGACGGCCGGCACCGCACCGACCTGGTCCGCACGCTGGCGGTGTACCTGGACACCGGCGGAAACTACGACCGCACGGCGGCCGCGCTCGTCATCCACCGCAGCACGCTGCGCTATCGCCTCCGCCGAATCCGGGAGGTGAGCGGGCTCGACCTCGCCGACCCCGAATCCCGGCTGAACCTGCACATCGCCGTCCGGGCGCGAGCGGCCCTCACCGACAACCTGCGCTGACGGGCGCACCCCACGCCGCTCATGCTCCGTCGCGGGACGGCTCCGTCACGCGCTCGGCGGTCCTACCTCCGAGCCGGAACACGCTCGGCGCCTCGCCGGGCCGGACCACGAAGTACTCGCCGACCGCCACGCGGACCTGCGAGCCATCGAGGTCGCGGACGTCATCGAACACACCGAGCGCCAGCCGCGTCCCCTCCACCGGCGACAGCCCCTCGCGCCGTTCGGGTTCGCGGCAGCACCGAAGCGTCGTCCGCCGATCGAAGAGGATCGCCTCGTCGACGAGCGCGCCGGTCTCGATGCGCGTGATGCGCGCCAGCTCCTCCGCGACGTCGGGCGGGTAGGCGCGCTCCGCTCCGCCGAGGCCGCCATCGGGGGTGAGCAGGATGAAATGCCGGCCTTCGTCGCGGAGGATCTCCGCCACGCTGCGGACCGCCGCCGCGGTGGGCTCGAGTCGGGTGCCTCCCAGCGCCCGCAGCACGGAGACGAACTCGCGGTCCTCCGCTTGCGCGAAAGCGCCGGCGATCATCCGGCCCAGCGACTCGACGTCGGCCTCGCTGCGGGTGAGAACCGCGTCGACGAAATAGCCCCGGGGTACCCGGAAGTTCATTCCGAGGACCGGCTGCGATTCACCGGCGATCTCCGGCCGCTGCATCCACGCGGCGACCTGATGCGCACGTCCTTCCCGCTCGCCGAGCGCCTCCCGGAGGGACGCCGCGAGCGCCGTGATCCGCGCCTCCGACAACGGCTCTCGTGCGAGGCGATCGTCCTCGGCGGCATCCCATTCGCCGAGCTCCTCCTCGAGCCTCTCCTTGAGGTTCCCCTCCGCTGCGCCGGCCGGACGTGTGCCGTCGGGGATCAGCCGGAGCAGTCGCTCGTACTCCGCGGCCGTCTCGAGATCCTCCGCATCCGGCAGGACTCCGGACGTGCAGAGGAGCGCCGTCAGCTGCGCACGATCGAGGAACCCGGGGAGTTCCGAGCCCTCGGTGCGACCGGCCGCGGTGCGCTCGGTCTCCCACTCCTCCCATCGGGTGAACGGTGTTCCGCGATCGATCACATCCCGTGCCGCGAAGATGTCGCGCCAGGATCCGTCCGGGAGCACGATCGCCTCGAGGTCCTTGCCGGCCGGAGAGCGGTGGTCGCCGGTGCCGGCGAGGTACCCGAGCCAGGCGGAGAGGACCAGGAGACCGGCGCGAACGTGGGAGCGGGCCGCGCCATCGTCGCCTTCGAAGAGCCGCTTGAGCTCGTGCGCCGCGATCGAGGCGACCTCCGGTCTCTCGGCGTCGAGCGCGAGCTTCACGAGCTCCACCATCGCCCAGACCCCGCGCGAGCGCAGGACGTCCGGCTCATCCGCGGGGTGGGAGTACACCGCGAGGTCGCGGATGCGGCTGACGATACGGCGCGGCAACGCCGCGAATTCCGGCCCTCCTTCGCGGAGGATGTCCGACCACTGCCTCGTGAAACTGCGGAGGCACTCGTCGACGTACTCGGACGAACCGGTTCCCGGCGCTTCGAGAGCCCTGACCGTGGCCGCGTCGATGAAGACGTTGGCCACCTGCGGCGACAGCACGACGTCCTGTTCGACCTCGCTGATGCTCCGGGTGAGCGCGTCCCCGCGGCTCGACGGCCCCTCCCGCGACAGGTCCTCCTGGTCGCCTCGGCTCACCCACACCCCCCTGACCACGTGCCCGAGCAGCTCCAGCGCCCGTTCCGCCGTCGCCAGCGCCCCGGAACGCAGGTTCGTGCCGACCGCATCCTTGAGCGTGGCGATCTCGTGCTCGGTCTCCTCATAGGGGGTGACCGCGCCCGGCGGCTCCAGCTCGATGCTGGATTGCAGGAGCCGGATGGCGCGGCCACCCGTCGCCGCATCCAGCGGGGCCGGGGTGATGATCCGGAAGGCCGTCTCGCCGAGCCTGGTGCGGTCCCCTGGACGGACGTCCAGCACGACCCTCGGCGCGACGTACTCGTCGGCGCCGGCGCGAGCGTCCGATCCGTGCTGGAGAGCGGGGAGGCCGATCGACGCGATCGCCTGGCGGACGGCCTTGGCTCTGATCGCTCTGACGATGCGCCCCGCCTCGGGGATCGGCACCGCCAACGTCGAGACGGAGGTGGACGAGCGGGCCGCCGCGTCGGATGCCACGAGTTCGTCCAGCCCTGCCGTCGCGTCAGCATACCGGCGGGACATCCGGTCGATCCGACCGGAGAGCGTCTCGACCAGGGACGATCGCACGACCTCGTCGAGCCGGGAGGGCTGGCCGAAGAGCCGGGTCAGCCTCGACGTCGAGACCAGGAGCAGGATGGCGGTGGCGATGAACCAGAGGAACGCGATCGCGACGCCGGTCGCGCTCGGCAGCCAGATGGCCTCGATCGCCATGACCGCGTTCGCCGCCAGGCCCACGCTGACGAACCACCCGGCCCCGATATAGGCCAGCACCCGGCCCCGGGATGCCCCGATCGCGAGGGGAGCCTCAGCGAACAGCTGGGCCGCGATCGCCAGTCCGGCGAACCCGACGGACAGGAAGGTGGTCTGCACCTGCCAGAGGGCGACATCGGATCCTGCGGCCGGGTGCAGCTGCTGACGCACCCAGAGCGGATCGCCGGCGTCATGGACGACGCCGATGAGCACGGCGGTGACGACCACACCGCAGAGGGCGATGACGGCTTCGAGGCGCGTGGCCGCGACCGGGGCCGGGGAACGCCGTTGCATTCCGGACATGACGCGACACTACTCACCCGGGCACCTTCCGGACCGTCCCCCACCCGCGTACGGTGACCGGCGATCGAGGAACCATCCGATCCATGAGGAGGACATCATGGGCATCGACGACAAGTTCGACGCGAAGAGCGACAAGGTGAAGGGCAAGGTCGACGAGGTCATCGGCAAGATCACCGACGACGACTCGCGCGTGGTGAAAGGCAAGGCGGAGCAGGCGGAGGGCAGCATCAAGGACACGGTCGCCGACGTGAAGGCGCACGTGAAGGACAGCGCCGACACGTCCCACGGCGACCGTCGGGACGATACCGACAGGCTCTGAGGCGCTGGCGCTACGGTCGGCGGTCGGGCGCCGCGCGCCGTCCGGCCGCCGCATCGCGCGCGGCCGCCCGTGCCCTGCGGCCCCTGACGGAGACGAACGCGACCGCGGCCAGAGCGAGTGCGACAAGGCCGGCGATGATCACCGTCGCGCTCGTGCCCGCAGCGCTGCCCGGCTGGAGGATCTGCGGCAACTGGCCTTGCTGCGCGCCGACCGACCTCTCGACGGGTTTCGCTGCGACGACGAACGGGAGGCTGTCACGGCTGCGGGTGGTGCCGGTGGCGTCGTCCGTCAGCGTGATCCCGGCTGTGTAGCGGCCGGGCTGCAGAGTGCCCGCGAGGGTGGCCTCCACCGTCGTCGCGTCATGCGCGTAGAACGAGTCCATGGTCACCGACGCGCGGCTGACGATCGTGCCGGTGCTGTCGCGGATGACCACCAGGCCGGCGGGTTTCAGGTTCACGTTGCCGGTGTTGCTGATCCGGACGCTCACGACGGAGCGGGCGCCGACGATCCTGTGGCTCGCGGTGCCGAACGCGAAGGCGGGGTCCGACGGTCCCGGCACACGGATGGACACCGCGATCGCCCGCCGCACGACCTGGTCCAGCGCGACATCCCCGGCGCCGGTGACCGGAACGGCGTTCTCGATCACGAGGGCCGAGATGTACTGGCCTGGTGCGGTGTCCACCGGCACGGTCAGCGTGACGTCGCGGATGGTGGCCTGGCCCGCCGGGAGGTGCAGCACCTCGGGAGGGTATGCCAGCCACGTGGTGGCGCCGGTCGGGGCGCCGCTCTGATCCTCGACCCCGAACCCGCCGTTGACGATGGAGTACACGTCCGCGGCGTACGTGCGGGCCTCGATGGCGTCCGCTCCGTGGTTTCCGAGTTCGACGCGGAGGTTCTGGCTCTGTCCGGGCGTCATCGTCAGGTCGAAGTACGGGCCCGCTTGCCCGACCGGCGTCAGGCTCAACTGCACCGGTTCCTCCCCGCTCGTCGCCGACGCGCCGAGCGCGGGCGGGGCACCGACGGCGACCGCACCGGCCACCGCGAGGAGTGTCAAGGCGAATCGTCCGAGGACACGGTTGCGCACTCGACCCGCTCAGGGTGCGCTGGTGATGGTGGTGGTGAGGGTGCCGGTATACGTGCCGACGCGGCTGTCGGCGGGAACGGTGAGGTTCACATTCACCGGCAGCGTGTACGTGCCCTGCCCGTAGCCGGGGCCGGCGACGAACACGGTGACGGGACCGTCCAGCGACCCGGTGACGCCGCTGGTGATGTTGCCGCTCTGCGGACCGGTCGGGGCGCCGTCGGTCCCCGTGACGTCGATGCTCTGCCCGGCCGTCATCGCGGCCGCACCGACCGAGGTGACCGAGAAGTTGCTCGCCGGGATGTCGGCGCCGCCCGCGGAGCCGCTGTACACCAGATCGCTCACCTGCTCGGTCACGTGCCAGCCGGCGCCGGTGCCGGTCGAGTCGTCGGCGGTGACGGTCATGGATCCCGGACTGTTCTGGTCGGTGTGGGCGGTGGCGATCGAGGCCAGCGTGAGGTCGCTCGCGGAAGCGGTCAGCGACCCGCCGGTGACCGCCTGCGTGACGGTCGAAGCGAGAGCCGCCGGGCCGACCAGCAGCGAGCCGGCGACGAGCGCTGCCAGCGTGACGATCTTGTGGGTTGTCTTCATGGGATCGATGCCTTCGATGAGGGATGGACAGGTCGTGGACGCGGCCCCCGTCTGAGCAACCGGGCGGTCGACCCTTCCCACCCGAAGGGAAGGGCCGACGCCCGTGCCGTCTCGCAGGGGGAGCTTCGACGACGTCTCACGGTATTCGGGGACGACCGCCGCCGACCATCCGCTTGGCGTGAGGATGTGGCCGATTCGCGCAGTCCTCGCCCCGCGGGCAGGCGCTAGAGGGTCCGGTCGATGTGGAGCGTCGACATCGCGTCGCCCAGGTAGCCTCCGAACGCCTCGCTGCGGTCGGAGGCCAGCCATGCCTGGCGGGCAGCGTGCATGCAGGCGAACGCGGCGCCGACGATCGCGGCCGGCCGTGGGTCGGTCGGCAGGTCATCGCGGGAGGTGAGGCGGACGGCGACACGGCCGATGAGCAACTCCTGCACGCGCTGCATCTTCTCCAGGTAGCGGGCGTACAGCTGAGGCGTGCTCCTGACGATCTCCTCCATCGCGTCGTTGCGGGCGCGCTGATGCTCGTCCTGGACGTAGTCGAGCGTGATGTCGAAGACGCGACGGAGGGATTCCCAGACCGGCTCGTCGGTGGGCCTGGCATCCAGAGCCTCGGCCATGCGGTCTGCGAAGAGGTCGTACTTGCCGATGACGAGGTCGTCTTTGGACGGGAAGTACCGGAAGAAGGTGCGCTTGGACATCCCCGCCGCGGCAGCGATCTGGTCGACGGTGGTGTTGTCGTATCCCTGAGCCAGGAACAGATCCTGCGCCACCGTCGTGAGCTCGGTCTGAGCGAGGCGGCGGGTGCGTTCTCTGATCGGAATCGGTGTCGCGTCGCTCATGCGCTCATTATATCCCCAGGATGCGAGTTTGACACTCGGTGTCACGTTGGGCATATAGTCGCACTAGGGCGTCAGAGCGGCGTCCAGCGTGGAGGGAGCATCATGAGCAAAGTCTGGTTCGTCACCGGTTCATCGAAGGGATTCGGCCGCGAGTTCGTTCTCGCCGCACTGGAGCGCGGCGACAGAGTCGCAGCGACCGCTCGCAACACCGATACCCTGAGCGACCTCGTCGAGAAGTACGGCGACGCCGTTCTTCCACTGCAGCTCGACGTGACCGACCGCAGCCAGGTGTCCGCAGCCGTCACGGCCGCGCGCGATACCTTCGGCAGGCTCGACGTCGTGATCAACAACGCCGGGTATGGCCTCTTCGGCACGGTCGAGGAGATCACGGAGCAGCAGCTCCGCGACCAGCTCGAGACCAACCTGTTCGGCGCCTTCCACGTCACCCAGGCGGTGCTCCCGATCATGCGCGAGCAGGGCTCTGGACACATCATCCAGATCTCCACCATCGGCGGCGTCGGGGCGTTCCCCACCCTCGGCGGCTATCACGCATCGAAGTGGGCCCTGGAGGGCATGACCGAGTCCCTGGCGCAGGAGGTCGCCGGCTTCGGCATCGCCGTCACCCTCGTCGAGCCCGGCGGGTTCGACACCGACTGGAACGGCGCGTCCGCCGTCGTCGCCGACGCCCTGCCCCCGTACGAGGCCATCCACGACGCAATGGCCTCGAGGGCCGGCGGTCCCGCGCCGAAGCCCGTCGGGTTCGGTTCCGCCATCCTCAAGGTCGTCGACGCCGAGAAGCCCCCGCTGCGCGTGTTCTTCGGCGAGCAGCCCACCCTTCTCGCCCCTCACATCTACCAGCAGCGTCTCGCCGAATGGGCCGAGTGGGCCGACGTCTCGCGGGAGGCGGAAGGCAAGTAGCTCGGTTCCCCGCCAAGCGCTCCCGGCGGCAGCACGACCCACTCGTTCGGGGCGAGGTCCACCGCCGCCACCGTGACGCGCTCGGCGCCGTGGTTCAGCACCACGGTCGCGTCGTGACGCTCCACGATCTCGACCGTCTCCGGGAGGGTCGGATGCGGGAGGTCGACGCCCGCCTCCGCGAGCAGCCAGACCGCGATGGCTTCGACCCCGGCGGCCGTGGGCAGCGTGGCCAGGTAGTACCCGACTCCCGCGCCGAATCCGTGCGACGTCAGGGCCGGCTCCCCGCGGCGGCGTCCGCCCGTGAAGGTCGCGCGCGGCGTGGCGCCGTGGAGCGCGAGCTGCTCGGCAAGATACCGCCCGGTGAACCGGCCCGGCTGCCCGGCGGCCGGTGCCTGGGATTCGCCCGGCCCGCCGCCGCCCGGCGCGTCCGCGGGGAGCGCGAGGGCTCCGAACTCCAGGCTGGTCGCGCCGAGCACCGGCCGGAGAAGCGTCTGGAAGCCTCCGTCCCGGAAGCCGTTGTTCTCGTCGACGATGTCGGTGTACGGGGTGACGAGGAGGTGCCCGCCGGCCTCGACGAACGAGGTCAGGTTGGCGGCGCCGCTCTCGGTGAGGAGGTACAGCATCGGCGCGACGACGGCCCGGTAGCCGCTCAGGTCGCTTCCCGGGTGGACGAAGTCGACGGGCACGTGCAGCGCATGGAAGGCGTCGTACCACTCGGCGATCAGCGCGTCGTAAGCGACGTCTACCGGCAGGTCTGCGCTCTCCATCGCCCACCAGGCCTGCCAGTCGAACACGATCGCGACGCGCGCGCCGATGCCCGTGTCACCGGTGAGCGACAGCTCGGAGAGGTCCTGGCCCAGCCGCGTGACCTCCTGCCAGACCCGGGTGCCCGTCCCGGCGTGCGGGAGCATCGCGCTGTGGAACTGCTCCGCCCCGCGCGGCGACTGCCTCCACTGGAAGAACAGGGCGCCCGCGGAGCCGCGAGCGATGCCCTGCATGCTCTGCGCGGCCATCTCGCCTGGTCTCTTCGGTGCGTTCGACGGCCGGAACAGCACGGCCTCCGTCGCCTGCTCCATCGTGAGCCACGGCTGCCCGGGGCGCAGCGAGCGCATCAGGTCGTGCGCGAGGGCGGAGGCCCGGTACGCGAACGGTTCGTTCGGGTCCGGATAGACGTCGTTGGAGACGATGTCGACCTCCTTCGCCCAGCTCCAATAGTCCGCGCCAGGGAACGCGCCCATGAAGTTCGTCGTGATCGGTGCGGTGACGCCGTGCCTGCGCAGGATGTCCCGCTCCATGACGTAGAGGTCGAGGAGCGCGTCGCTGCTGAACCGCTTGTAGTCGAGCAGCGCCGACGGGTTGCGGGAGTACGGCGCGACGCGCAGGGGCAGGATCTCGTCGAATCCGCCGACGATCTGCGACCAGAAGGCCGTTCCCCAGGCGCGGTTGAGGGCATCCACGTCGCCGTACGTGTCCGCGAGCCAGCGCCGGAACGCGTCGCGGGCGATGTCGGAGTAGTCCTGTGCCACGTGGCAGCCGTACTCGTTGTTGACGTGCCACATGACGACGGCGGGGTGGTCGGCGTACCGTCCGGCCATCGCTTCGACCAGGTCGGCGGCCAGCCGGCGGTAGCTCGGCGACGTGGGCGCGTAGTGCTGGCGGCTGTTCGGGTAGAGCGTCCGCCCGTGCTCGTCGACCGGCAGGATGTCCGGGTAGGCGGCGACGGCCCATGGCGGCGGCGACGCGGTGGCGGTCGCGAGGTCGACTCCGATACCGGCCGCGTGGAGTTTGTCGAGGACCGTGTCGAGCCACTCCCAGTCGAACCGGCCCTCCGCGGGCTGGATCCGGGACCAGGCGAACACCCCGACGGTGACGAGGGTGACCCGCGCCTCCTTCATGAGCCGGAGATCGTCCTCCCACACGCTGCGCGGGAACTGCTCGGGGTTGTAGTCCCCGCCGAAGTACATCACTGCTCGCCTCCTACCGTGCGACATCGCGCCAGCCGACGTCGATCGCCGTCTGCGACGAATACGTCGCCCCGGGAGGGAGGAGCACCTCGTCCTGGAACCGGGTGAGCGGTTCGAGGGCGATGGTGTCCCAGGCGCCGACACCGCGGCCTCCCCCGGGAGAGAAGTTCCACCAGATGCCCAGATGCGGGTGGGCTTCGAGGTCCACCCGCATCACGACCTCCAGGCCGTCCGGGGCACGCAGGACGACGCGCGGGTCCGTGAGCCGGACGGCGGCGTTCCCGCTCGTCCCGTCGGCGCGGAGGGGGATCGACGACGGGTGCTCGCGCGCAGTGAGCGCGACTCCGTGCACGGTGAGGGAACCGCCGCCGAAGACGTCGCGGCGGAAGCACGGGTGCTCCCCGGGGCTCACCGGGCGGCTCTCCGACCCCCGATTCGTCAGCTCGGACGTGACGAGGACCGCGTCGCCCAGCACCTCGACGCGGCGGCGCAGGGCGAGGGGCTCGGAGGACAGCAGGAGGTCGGCCTCGACGTGCGCCGCGCCCTCCGACCGGACGCGCCACGAGCTCCGGACCCCCTCACCGTGCATGTACGCGGGAGGCCGGGCCGGCCGGTCGGGAAGCCCCGCGTTGGGAGTCATCTCGAACCAGCCGCCTGTGAGGATCGAGTCCAGGTTCTCGACGGACGCCTCGCCGGCCTCGCCGAGGGCGCCGAGACCGGCCGTCATCCCATCGGACTCCGCGTCCGTGGTCCACAGCAGCTCCCGGCCGCCGGCCACGAGGCTCGTGAGGGTCATGCCCCGCTCGGGATCCACCCGGACCCTCAGCGCGTCGCTCGCGAGCGTCACTCCCACGTCGCACGATCCAGCACCTGGAGGATGTGCTCGTACTCGCGGCCGGTCGCCCGCGTCATCCCCAGCTCGCACGTCCGGTTCGAGGACGCGTAGGCGGCGCCGTCCGCGTCGACGGCTTCCTCGGCTTCCCGTCGGGTCGCGGAGGCCGTCAGCTCGGGGTGCAGCATCCCGCGGTCGCCCGCGAAACCGCAGCAGCTCCACCCGTCTGGCACGACGACCGTCTCTGCGGCAGCCGCGCCCACCCGTCGCAGGGCGCCCTCCAGCCCCAGGTGCACGGCGGAGCAGGTCGGGTGCAGCACGACCGAGGCGATCTTGTTCTCGCTCGGGGGCAGCTTCGGGAGGACCTCGGCGTCCACGAAGGCGACGGCGTCGATCACCGCGATACCCGCTTCCCCGGCCGCGTCCAGCAGCACCCGCAGCCCTTCGGTGCAGGACGAGGCGTCGGAGACCACGGGAATCGCTCCGTCGCGGGTCGCCTTGCGGAGGGATTCGCGGACCCGGTCCTTCATCACGGCATAGCCGTCGGTCATCCCCTTGGACTTCCACGGGGTGCCGCAGCACAGCGCCGGGATGTCCTCCGGCGTCGACACCGCCACCCCCGCGCGTTCGCACAGGCGCAGGAAGGACTCCCCCACGCCCGACGCGCCGACCGGGGCGAACATCGTGTTGGTGCAGCTCGGGAAGTAGACGGCGACCGGGTCGTCCGCACGGATCACCTCGCGCCTGCGCCCGCCCCTCGGCAGGTCGGCGGAGTAGGAGGGGACGACATCGGCGCCGAGCACGGCCCGCCCCACGGCCGTGGCCGCCCGGGGAAGCGCCGTCGGCAGCGCATCGGCGACCGTCATGGCGATGCCCCCGACCGCGCTGGCGGTGCCCCAGCCCGTGGCCGCGGCCTTCCACCCCGCCTGCGCGACGGCCCCTGCGCTCTCGGCGCGCAGCCGCCGGACCAGGTCGCCGGTGTTGATCAGCACCGGGCAGGCGGTCTGGCACATGCCGTCGACCGCGCAGGTCTGGACGCCGTCGTACTCGTACTGCTGCTTCAGCTCGCGCGCCAGTCGATCGTCTCCTGCGGCCTCCGCCGCGGCGAGCTCCCGTCTCAGCACGATGCGCTCGCGCGGCGTGAGCGTGAGGTCGCGGCTCGGGCAGACCGGCTCGCAGTAGCCGCACTCGACGCAGCGGTCCACCTCCTCCTCGACGGTCGGCGCGGTCTTCAGGTCACGGATGTGGACGTCCGGATCCTCGTTCAGCAGGACGCCGGGGTTCAGCAGGCCCGCCGGATCGAACAGCCGCTTCACCTCGACCATGACGTCGTAGAGCTCGTCGCCGTACTGGCGTCGCACGAAGGGCGCCATGATGCGGCCGGTGCCGTGCTCGGCCTTCAACGTCCCGCCCTGGGCGAGGACGAGCTCGACCATCTCCTCGGTGAACGCCTCGTAGCGGGCGAGCATGCGCGGGTCGTCGAACCGCTCGTTGAGCATGAAGTGGATGTTGCCGTCCTTCGCGTGCCCGAAGATGACGGAGTCCTCGTAGCCGTGGCGGTCGAACAGCCGCGTGAGCTCCTGGCACGTCTCGTAGAGGCGTTCGACGGGCACGGCGATGTCTTCGAGAAGGGCGGTGGTGCCGGAGGGACGGTTCCCGGCGACCAGCGTGTAGAGACCCTTCCTGAGGTGCCACAGCTGCGCGCGGCGGCCGGCGTCCGAGCTGAGCTCACCGGGCGCGGCGAGGTCCAGACCGTCGAACAGTGCGGTCGTGGCCGCCAGACGGCCGGCCAGCTCCGCGGCCGTCGTCTCCTGATACTCCACCAGCAGGGCCGCGTGGTCGACCACCGTGAGCGCGCGCAGCTCCTCGGTGGCCTCCTGGTCGCGCTGCGCGACCCGGAGGCTGGTCGCATCGAGGAGCTCGATGGTGGCGAAGCCCGCCGCCACGAGCTCGGGGAGCGCCGCGGTGGCGGACGCCAGGTCGGGGAACAGCAGGAGCCCGGTCGCGACGTGCGGCTTGACGGGGATCGTGTCGAACGTCGCCTCGGCGACGAACGCGAGGGTGCCTTCGCTGCCGATCACCAGGTGCTCGAGGATGTCGACCGGCCGATCGTGGTCGAGGAACGAATTGAGCCCGTATCCCATCGTGTTCTTGATCGCGTACAGCGACCGGATGCGCTCGACCGACGCGGGGTTGCCGCGCACCCGGTCGCGCAACCGCTCCAGGCCGGCGACGAGCCCGGGCTCCGCCGCGCGCAGGGTCGCCTCCGCATCCTCGGCACCGGTGTCGAGGATGCTGCCGCTCGGCAGGACGAGCACGGCCGATCGCAGCGTGCGATAGGTGTTGGCCACGATGCCGCAGGCCATGCCGCTGGAGTTGTTCGCGACGACTCCGCCGATCGTGCAGGCGATCTCGCTCGCCGGGTCGGGGCCCAGCTTGCGGGAGTGCCTGGCCAGGCGGGCGTTCACCAGGCGGACCGTCGCACCGGGGCCGGCCGTCACGCGGCGACCGTCGTCGTGCACCTCGATGGAGCGGAAGTGCCGCCGCGTGTCGACCAGGATGCCGGAGGTCCCGGCCTGTCCGCTGAGGCTGGTGCCGCCCGAGCGGAAGGTCATCGGCACGCCCTGCTCGCGGCTCGCCCGGAACAGCCCGGCCACCTGCTCCGCGGACGACGGCGAAGCGACCAGCTGCGGGGTGAGGAGGTAGTGCGACGCGTCATGGGCGGAGGCCAGCCGGTCGGTCGCCCGCGCGGCGACACCGCTGCCGACCGCCTCGATCGCGGCGACGAGCGCCGCATCGACCGGGGCCAGCCGCGGGCGCGTCGAGCCGCCCGCCTCAGTGCGACTCACGGGACACCGTCGATCCGCTCGATCCGACCAGGAAGTCGAGGTCGGCGCCCCGGTCGGCCTGGAGGACGTGGTCGACATAGAGCCGCTCCCACCCGCGGCGAGGGTTCGCGTACCCGTTCGTCGTCGCGTCGTTGGGCACGCGCAGCGCCAGTTCCTCGGCCGGGACGTCGAGGTCGAGGCGCCGATTCCGCACGTCGAGCTCGATCCAGTCGCCGGTCCGCACGATGGCGAGCGGGCCGCCGGCCGCGGCCTCCGGCGTCACGTGCAGGATGACCGTGCCGTACGCGGTCCCCGACATGCGGCCGTCGCAGATGCGGACCATGTCGCGGACCCCCCGCTCCAGCAGCTTCTTCGGCAGCGGCATGTTCGACACCTCCGGCATCCCGGGGTAGCCCTTGGGGCCGCACCCGCGGAGCACCATCACGGAGTTCTCGTCGATGTCCAGCTCCGGGTCGTCGATCCTGGCGTGGAAGTCCTCGATGCTGTCGAACACGACCGCCCTGCCGCGGTGCTTGAGGAGGTGCGGCGACGCCGCGGCCGGCTTGATGATGGCGCCGCCCGGCGCGAGGGAGCCGCGCAGCACGCTGATCCCTGCGGCGGGCTGGAGCGGGTTCGCCCGCGGGGTGATGACGTCCTCGTCCCAGATGCGCGCGTCGTCGAGGTAGTCCACGAGCGGCCGCCCGGTGATCGTCAGCGCCGTCGGATCGAGCAGGTCGCGCACCTCCCGCAGCACGGCGAGGAAGCCTCCTGCGCGCTGGAGGTCGTCCATGAGGTATCGGCCGGCCGGCTGCAGGTTGACGAGGAGCGGCACCTCGGCGCCGATCCGGTCGAAGTCGTCGATGGTCAGCTCGATGCCCAGGCGTCCGGCGATCGCGAGGAGGTGGACGACCGCGTTGGTGGAGCCGCCGATCGCGGCGAGCGCCACGATCGCGTTGTGGAAGCTGGCGGGAGTGAGGAAGCTGCTCGGACGGCGATCGTCGGCGACGAGCTGCACGGCGAGCCGGCCGGTCTCGTGCGCCGCCTCGAGCAGGCGGCTGTCCGGCGCGGGCGTCCCGGCGAGGCCCGGCAGCACGGTGCCGAGCGCCTCGGCGACCAGCGCCATGGTCGACGCCGTCCCCATCGTGTTGCAGTGCCCCTTGCTGCGGATCATCGAGGATTCGGACTTCAGGAACTGCTGCTCGCTGAGGGTGCCGGCACGGACCTCTTCGCTGAGCCGCCAGACGTCCGTGCCGCACCCGAGCACCTCTCCCCGGAAGTGACCGGTGAGCATCGGCCCGCCCGGGACGACCACCGCGGGGAGGTCGACCGAGGCCGCCGCCATCAGCAGCGACGGGATGGTCTTGTCGCAGCCGCCGAGCAGCACGACACCGTCGATGGGATTGGCGCGCAGCATCTCCTCGGTGGCCATCGCGGCCATGTTCCGCCACAGCATCGCGGTGGGGCGCACCTGGGTCTCGCCCAGTGACACCACGGGGAGTTCGAGGGGGATGCCGCCTGCCTCGTAGATCCCGTTCTTCACCGATTGCGCAACCTCGGTCAGGTGCGCGTTGCACGGTGTGAGATCGGAGGCGGTGTTGGCGATGGCGATCTGCGGTCGGTCGTCGAAGTCGTGCGGAACTCCGCGCCGCATCCACGCCCGGTGGATGTAGGAGTTGCGGTCGTCTCCGGAGTACCACTCCGAACTGCGAAGAGTCGACGCCATTGTTCCAACTTTCGGAATTGTGATCTGTATAGTGAAACTGTTGCTAGCATAGGCGATCGACGAGGAGGACACCAATGCCACGCACACCGACGGCGCTCGAGGGCGAAGAGCGCCTCGTCGGCACCGATCGCGTGCTGGCCGTGCTCATCGAGCTGGCCCGGTTCCCCGCCGGCGCCTCACTGGAGGAGATGGTGCAGCGCACCGGGCACCCCAAGGCGACCGTGCACCGGGCGCTCGCGGCGCTGAAGCGCTCGGGCCTCGCCGCACAGGACGGCCGCGGCCACTACATCCTCGGCGACGAGTTCCTCCGCCTGGCCTTCGCCCATCACGAAGCGCGCCCGGAACACATCCGCGTGCGCCCCGTCCTCGACCGGCTCGCCGCACGGTTCGGCGAGACCATCCATTTCGCGGTGCTCGACGGCACCGACGTGGTCTACCGCGACAAGGTCGACCCGAGCGGCGGCGCCGTCCGGCTGACCTCCACCGTCGGCGGCCGGAACCCCGCTCACTGCACCGGCGTCGGCAGGGCGCTGCTCGCGACCCGCCTGCACACCCTGAGCGACGTGCGGGAGTGGATCGGGGATCGCACGCTCGAACGCCGCACGGCGACGACGGCCACCACCGCGGAGGAGCTCCACGAGCGGCTGATCGAGACCCGCGCGCGCGGCTACGCGGTGGACGATCAGGAGAATGAGGCGGGTATCAACTGCCTCGCCGTCCCGGTCTACCTGGGCTCTCCCTCCACACCATCGGGTGCCGTGAGCGTGAGCGCCGTGGCCTACCGGACGCCGCTGGCGACGCTGGTCGCCGCGGCCGACGACATCCGGCGCATCGTCGCGCAGCCGACGGGCGGTTGGGAGAAGGGCGCATGAGCGAGCAGCTGGTCACCGCGACGGCCGATCCCTGTCTCCTGGGCGAGGGACCGGTGTGGGACCCCGTGAGATCCCGCCTCCTCTGGGTCGACATCCGCACTGGCACGGTCATGGCCGGCATCCTCCTCGACGACGGCACGATCGAGGTCGTCGACCGCGTCGCCGTCCACGACACCGCGGGGGCCGTCGCCGTCTCCGAGCGGGGCGAATGCCTGGTCGCGGGCGGACACCGGCTGATCGTGATCGACCTGGACGGTCGCATCCACCCGCTCGCCCCTCTGATCAACGGGCAGCGACGCTTCAACGACGGGAAGCCCGACCCGGCCGGCCGTTTCGTGGTGGGGACGTTGTCGCTGGACGGGCCGTCCGCGAGCGAGCAGCTCCTCCAGATCGGTCCGGACGGAAGCACGCGCGTCATCGACGACGACCTCACCCTCTCCAACGGCCTGGCCTGGACCGAGGACGGCAGCGTCCTGTACAGCATCGACACGGAGCGGCGGGTCGTGTACCGGCGCAGCTACGACGTCTCGACCGGCGGCACCGGTCCGCGAGAGCTCTTCCTCACCGTCGAGGAGGGCTATCCGGACGGGATGACGATCGACGCGGAGTCCCACCTCTGGATCGCCATGTGGGGGCTCGGCGAGGTCCGCCGCTACGCACCGGACGGCCGGCTCGTCCGGACCGTCTCCGTGCCGGCGCCGCACACCTCCAGCGTCGGGTTCGCCGGCCCTGATCTCGACACGCTCGTGATCACCACCGCCACCCAGGACCTGGACGACGGCCAGCTCGCCGAGTTCCCCCTCTCGGGGCGGCTCTTCACCCTCACGCCGGGAGTCCGCGGACTCCCCCAACCCCTGTGGGCGGGCCTCCCCGATCCCACCGTCATCGAGTAGAGGAAGCATGAAACTCCTTCGCATCGGCGCGTTCGGCGCTGAGAAGCCCGCCGTGCTGGTCGACGACCACAGCTACGTCGACCTGTCGGATGTCGTCCTGGACTTCGACGAGGCGTTCTTCGCCCACGACGGGATCGCCACCATCCGCCCGGTGGTCGCGCAGCGGATCGAGCGCGGAGAGGTCGAGCAGCTCGACGGCCGTCGCATCGGCGCCCCGATCGCCCGGCCGCACCAGATCATCTGCGTCGGCCTCAACTACTCCGACCACGCCGCAGAGACGGGCCAGGCCGTGCCGTCGGAGCCGATCCTCTTCACCAAGTCGCCGAACACGCTGGTCGGGCCCAACGACGACGTGCGCATCCCGCGCGGTTCCACCAAGCCGGACTGGGAAGTCGAGCTCGGCATCGTGATCGGCAAGCGGACCAGCTACCTCGACTCCGTGGACCAGGCCCGCGACCACATCGCCGGATGGACCCTGGTCAACGACGTCTCCGAGCGCGCCTTCCAGATGGAGCGCGGCGGCCAGTGGCTCAAGGGCAAATCCGCCGAGACGTTCAACCCGGCCGGCCCGTACCTCGTCACGAAGGACGAGGTGGCCGACGTGAACGCCCTCGGCATGTGGCTGGACGTCAACGGCGTCCGTCGGCAGACCGGGTCGACGGCCACGATGATCTTCGACCCGTACGTCATCGTCCACTACATCAGCCAGTTCCTGGTGCTCGAGCCAGGCGACCTCATCAACACGGGCACCCCGCCCGGGGTCGGGATGGGCTTCCGCCCGGAGATCTGGCTGCAGGCCGGCGACGTGATGGAGCTCGGCATCGACGGGCTCGGCGTCCAGCGTCAGACCGTCATCGCACCCCGATGAGAGCCTTCGTCGTCCGCGCGCCGCACGACGCCGGAGTGGAGGAGGTCCCCGAGCCGACGGCCGGCCCCGGCGAAGTGCTGATCGACGTCAGGCGGGCGGGCGTCTGCGGCACCGACATCGAGTTCTACACGGGTGAGATGCAGTACCTGCAGGAGGGTCACGCGCGGTTCCCGATCCGGCTCGGCCACGAGTGGATGGGCGTGGTGACCGCGGTCGGCGATGGTGTCGATCCGAGATGGGTCGGCGCCAGGGTCACCGGCGACACGATGATCGGCTGCGGGCAGTGCCGCCGCTGCCTCGACGGCCGGCACCACGTGTGCGAGGACCGCACCGAGCTCGGCATCCGTGGCGGACGCGCGGGCGCGCTGGCCGAACGGCTCGCCTACCCCGCCGGCTATCTGCACGCGCTGCCCGATGCGGTGGACGACGCGAGCGGCGCCCTCGTGGAGCCCGCGGGCAATGCGCTGCGCTCGGTGTGGGCGGCCGGGCTGAGGCCGGGCGACCGCGCCCTCGTGCTCGGCCTCGGCTCGATCGGGCTGCTCGTCGCGATGTTCGCGCGCGCCGCCGGCGCAGAGGTGCACCTGATGGGGCGCAGCGAGCGGTCCCTCGCCTTCGCCCGAACCCTCGGCTTCGACGATGTCTGGACCGAGGAGACCCTGCCGGACCTCCCGTGGGACGCCGTCGTCGACGCCTCCAACGCGCCCTCCCTCCCGGCGAAGGCCCTCGAGCTCGTGGAGCCGGGCAAGCGCGTGGTGTACGTCGGCCTGGCCGGCAGCCCGAGCCTGATCGACACCCGCTCCCTCGCTCTCAAAGACGTCACCGCGGTCGGGATCCTGGGCGGCAGCCAGGGACTCGACGGCGCGATCGCCGCCTTCGCCGACGGCTCGGTCGATCCGCGCCCGCTGGTCTCCCAGGTCGTCGGCCTCGAGCAGCTGGCCGCGGTCCTCGCGGGCGACAGCCCCACCCCGCCGGGCGGCGGCCCGAAGACCCACATCACCATCTCGGGCGCGCCGGCGCGCCCCACAGAGAGGAACAGCCGATGAGAACAGCAGTCGTCACGGGCGGAGCCCGGGGCCTCGGAGCCGCGACCGCGGCCCGCCTCCGGGAGCGCGGGCTGACCGTGCACACCGTGGACATCGACGGCGACGCCGACATCCGGCTGGACGTGACCGACACGGCTGCGCTCGCGGCTGCGGCGCAGCGCATCGGGCCCGTCGACGTCCTGGTGAACTCGGCCGGGATCGTCGGCCCGAACAAACCGCTGCTGAGCACTGCCCCGGATGAGTGGCGCCGGGTCCTCGACGTCAACGTCATCGGCACCGTCGCCACCATGAGCGCCTTCGTGCCCGGCATGGTGGACCGCGGGTGGGGGCGGGTCGTGAACTTCGCCAGCATGGCCGGGAAGGACGGCAACCCCAACCTGTCGATCTACTCGGCGTCCAAGGCGGCGGTGATCGCGCTGACCAAGTCCGCCGGCAAGGAGCTCGCCACCACCGGCGTGCTCGTCAACGCGATCGCACCCGCCGTCTTCGCGACGCCGATGAACGACGACACGGCTCCGGAGGTGCTCGAGCACATCACCAGCCTGATCCCGATGAAGCGGGTCGGCCGGCCGGACGAGGTCGCCTCCCTGGTGGAGTTCCTGACCTCGGACGCCGTCAGCTTCTCCACGGGCGCCGTGTACGACATCAGCGGCGGTCGCGCCACCTATTGAGCGCCGGGCGCAAGTCCCCTCTTTCCGATTAGCGCAACTAATTTGCGACTATCGAAACCGACGTTACGGTGACTCCACACCGGTCCGCGCATGACGCGGTCTCGGTCAACGACGACGTTGAACGAAGGAGTGGCATGACGAGCATCACGACACATCCGGCACGAGACCGCGGCGGCCGCCGCAGCCTGCCGGCCCGGGCGGGGGCGCTGGCGGCGATCGCCGCGCTCGCGCTGGCAGCGTTCCCGGCCACCGCGGCCGCCGCGGCCGAACCGGTCGCGTGCACCCAGGTGGGCGGCGCGTGGCAGATCGACGCCACCTGCGTCGACCCCGGCTACAGCGATCCGCAGATCACCAGCGAGACCGACGAGACGGCCCCGGTCCCGCACCACCGCGTCAGCGGACGCATCGGAGGCACCGCCTTCACGATCTCCCTGCCGCAGAAGAGCGTCTGGAAGGGTCGCTTCTTCCAGAAGACCTATCCCACGCAGACGGCGGAGGCTCCTCCCGAGGACGTCGCGTTCGGTGCCGCCAGCGGCGCCTACACCGTCACCGCCGCGGGTTCGGGCGGATATCGCCAGGAGGCGGCGCTCGCGAAGTTCGCGAAGACGGTCGCGGCGTCGTATTACCGGACGGACCGGCGGATCTACGGCTACCTGTACGGCGCCAGCGGCGGTTCCTTCCCCACGATCGGCGCCGTCGAGAACACCAGCGGCATCTGGGACGGCGCCGTGCCCATCGTGATGGGCTCGCCCATGGCCATCCCCAACACCTTCTTCATCCGCGCCTACGCCCGGTTCGTCCTCGAGGGCGCGGCGGAACGGATCGCGGACGCCGTGCGCCCGGGCGGCGACGGCAATCCGTACGCGGGACTCGACGCGCTCCAGGCGTCGGTGCTCCGGGAGGTCACCCGGCTCGGGCTGCCGCTCGCGGGGTGGGCCGACCCGGACTACCTGCTCGGACTGAGCACCACGGACGGCCTGCTCGGCTTCGGATCCACCGTCCGGGCGATCGACCCGACCTACGCCGCCGACTTCTGGAGCGCGCCGGGGTACCTCGGCACCGAACGCTCCGCTCTCGGCGACTACTTCCGGGCCGCCCGCTTCCAGAAGGACGTCACCATCGCCGCGGTGCAGCAGGACGCCTCGGGTGCCGTCACCGGGATCACGCTCTCCGACGCGCCGGCGGTCACCAACCTCAACGGCGTCGACTTCTCGGTCTCCGATGCCCAGGGCACGGCGCGCCCGGTGGCCGGCACCCTCGACACGAAGACGAAGACCGTGACCCTCGGCGCCGTGGACGCGGCGACGCGGGCGCTGCTGCAGCCCGGGGGGATCGTGCACGTCGACAACTCCTGGCAGCTGGCGCTGTTCGCCTACCACCGCTATCAGACGCCGACGGCACTCGACATCCACGCCTGGGACCAGTACCGCAACCCCGACGGCACGCCGAAGCTCCCGGTCCGGGCGGTCCGGCTCGGAGAGTTCATCTCCAGCTCGGTCTCCGGAGGAGCGGGCTACACCGGCAGGATCACGGCCAAGGTCATCGCCGTCGACGACCTGCTCGATGTCGACTCCTACCCGTGGCAGGCGGACTGGTACAGCCAGCGGGTCCGCGCGGCGCTGGGCTCGCGATACGACGACTCGTTCCGGCTCTGGTACTTCGAGTCGGCCGACCACGTCGGCGTCGACCCCACGCGGGTGGTGTCCTACAGCGGCTTCGTGGAGCAGGCGCTGCGCGACCTCGCTGCCTGGGTGGAGCGTGGAGTGGCGCCCGCCGCATCCACGAAGCACACGGTCACCGACGACGCGCAGATCGGCGTCGGCACGAACGCCGCCCAGCGCAGAGGGATCCAGCCGAGCGTCGACCTGACCTCCCGCGGCGCCGATCGGGTCGACGTCCGGGCCGGCCAGACGGTGTCCCTCACGGCGAAGGTCCAGGTCCCGCCCGGCTACGGCTCCGTCGTGCGTGTCGAGTGGGACTACGAAGGCACGGGCACGTACAGCCCCGCACCGTTCGGTCCGTCGAAGCCCGTCGTCACCGTCGACGGTTCGTTCCGCTACGCCAAGCCGGGCACGTACTACGCCGCCGTCCGCGTGTACTCGCAGCGCGACGGCGACGCATCGCAGCCGTTCGCGCTGATCGGCAACCTCGACCGCATCCGCGTCGTGGTCCATTGAGCTCAGGGACGCGCTGACGAGGAGGGGGGGGGGGGGGGGGGGGGGGGGGGCGCCCCCCCCCCCCCCCCCCCCCCCCCCCCCCTCCGTTCGTCAGGAAGCAGCCACCAGCGAGCCCTGGGGCGACTGGACGATCCGCACGATGTTCGGCACCTCTGCGACGAGCCGGTCCAGCGGCATCCGGAACGTGAGCGCGCTGACACTGATCGCGCCGTCGACGCCGGCGATGTCGTCCTCCAACGGGACGGCGACGCAGTTCACGCCCAGCTCGTTCTCCTGGTCGTCGAGCGCGTACCCACGTTCGCGCGTCGCCTGGAGGTCTTCCCACAGCGCGGACACCGTGGTGATCGAATGCGGCGTCCGAGGCTCCAGCGGCCGGCCGGCGAGCCACTCGGCCAGCTCCTCCCGGCTCCGCAGCCGACGACTCAGCAGCAGCTTCCCGACCGCGGTCCGGTACGCGGGGTTGCGCCCACCGACCTCGGAGGTCAACCGGACGGCTCCCTGGGGCGGGTCGATCTTCGCGCGGTAGACGACCTCCGGGCCTTCGAGGACGGCGAAGTGCGCCGTCTCCGCATAGCGGTCGACGAGAGCCTGGAGGATCGGGGTGACCCGCACGGCGTCGGGCCGCGCCGCGTGGTTGCGCAGCGCGAGCCGGATCAGCTCGTCGCCGACGACGTACGACCCGCGGGACACCTGCGCCGCGAGGCCGGCCCGGCGCAGCGCCGCCAGCGCCCGGTGCACCGTCGGCTTCGAGCTGTCGACCGCACGCGACAGCTCGTCGAGCGTCGCGCCCTCCGGCCGCTCGGCCAACGCGACGAGCACGGCGAGCACACGATCGGCGCCGACCAGCTTGGCGTCGCCCTCAGCTTCGGGCACGAGTCGCTCCTCTTTCTTCGCTAGAAGAAAAAGGTTACCCGTCCCCGGTCAGGACGCTGCCCGGCTCACCCCAGCACGCGTGCGAGGGCGCGTGTCACGGCGATGCCGCGCTGCCAGTCGCCCCACTCGTTGGTCACATAGGCGAAGCCGAGCCTGGCATCGATGTCGGCGAAGGCGACCTGCCCCCCGGCTCCGTCGTGCCCGAAGGACGACGCCGAGAGGTAGGGGTCCCAGTCGCTCGGGATCATGAAGCCGGCCCCGAAGCTCTGATACGGCGCGGGACCCGTCACGAAGTAGGGCGCACCCCCGCTTCGCCGGGAGCGCAGCGCGTCCACCGTCTCCGGTTCGAGGAGGCGCACACCGCCGGTGTCCACGACGGTGCTCGAATAGATGCGCGCGAGACCAGACGCCGTCGAGGTGCCGCCCGCTCCCGAGAGCTCGTACCGGTAGAAGGGCTCGACGCCGGGAGCCCGTCGGAGCGGGAGCGGCCCGAGGAATCCGCCGATGCGCTCGCCCCAGAACCGGGTCTCGGCGTCCACCGACGGATCCGGAGTCTCGGGCGCGGTGTCGTCGACGATCCGGGCGACGCGATCGTCCTCCTCCGGCGGAAGCCCGATCCACGTGTCCGCGGCGAGGGGCGCGGCGACCTCCCGACGGAAGACGGTGCCGAGGGTCTCGCCCGTGGCGTTGTGCACGAGCTTCCCGGTGATCGAGCCGTGCGTGATCGCGTGATAGTTGTGGTGCTTCGGAACCTCCCAGAGCGGCTCCTGCGCGGCCAGGAGGTCCGCCACGAGCAGCTCGTCCAGACCGGCGACCGGATCCACGTCCGCCCGGGGCGCCGCGACGCCGGCCCGGTGGGCCAACGCGTCGCCGATGGTCGCCGCGCCCTTCCCGTGCGCGCCGAACTCCGGCCAGACGTCCGTGATGGGGGTGTCGAGCGAGGGCAGTCGCCCGTCCTGCAGCAGCCTGCCGACAACGATGGTCGCCAGCCCCTTCGTGCAGGAGTAGACGGTGGCGAGCGTGTCAGGCCCGAACGGGCGCCCGGTCTCGCGGTCGGCGGTGCCCGCCGACAGCTCGACCACGGGAGCGCCGTCGATCCAGATGGACAACGCGGCCCCGGTGCTGGTGTCGTCGGAGATGGTGGACAGGAAGGCGTCGGCCACCGGCCCGAATCCCGTCTCGACGATCGTGCTGCTCTGCGACGTGGTTATCCGTTGACCCTCTCGGTCGATGCGATGGACTGCTGCTCAGAAGCTAGCGACGGTCGCCGCGACGCCTGGAACGCTTGCGCAACTTCGCCTCCACGCCGCCGACCAGCTCCTCACCCGACGCCAGGAGCGCGGAGTTCGTGTTCGCGTTGACCTGCGTCGGGTCCAGCAGGACCGAGCCGACGGGGATGCCGCCGGTCTTGCGGAACTCGATCTGCTCGGTGAGCTCGGGCAGCCGGCGCTCGAACCGGTGGTAGAAGAGTGCGATCACGCAGACGAGCACGCTCAGGCCCGCCGGGATCCAGCTCATGAGCAGCACGATCCCGCCGATCGCCGTCGCGGACTGCGTGTCGTTCGCGCCGTTGTAGCCGACGATGCCGAGCACCAGGCCGGCCAGGCCCGCGGCCAGACCGCTTCCGGCGCTCTGGGCGAAGCTCTGCACTCCTCCGCCGACGCTCTCCAGCCGGCGGTTGCCCTTCCACTCGTTGTAGGTCGCGTTGTCGATGATGAGCACCGTGGCGAGGAACGACGCCGGCAGTGCGCCGACCGACGTCAGAACCGCGGCGGTGAGCAGCAGCGGGATGTTCGCGCCGGCGAACGAGTACAGCGAGAAGCCGAGCGCACCGATCAGCGAGAACGCGGCGATGACACGGGACACCGAGAACCGTCGTACCAGCGGAGGGAGGAGGGCGAGGACGGGCAGCGCGACGATGTTGACGATCCCGAAGATGCCCATGATCGCGAGATTGCCGACGATGTAGCGGAAGTAGTACGCGCCGACGCCGACGCTGCCCACCACGGACCCGAGCAGCGTGATGCCGGACAGCATCCACAGGTACGGGTTGGTGCGCAGCACGAGGAGGACGTCGCGCATCTTCACGGTCGGGCTGTCGACCGCCTCGGTGTTGCGGACCTCCTTGATGGTGAAGAACCGCAGCAGGCCGAACAGGGCGAGCGGGGCCGCGATGCAGATGCTGATGATCGACCACGCCTCCGGCGTCTTGCCCGCCTGCTGGACCAGGATCGGGACGGAGACGCCGGCGAGCAGGGCCACCGCTCCGACGATCAGGCCCGACCGCGCCGACAGCTTGGTGTACACGTCCCTGCTCGCGAACGCCCGCGCCATGTAGAGCGGCTGATTCGCGTTGAACAGCGGGGTGAAGACCGCGGTGACGAGGAGGTAGGAGAGGAAGACCCAGACGTACTTGGCCACGTCGCCGAGGCCGCCGGGAACCGAGAACATCACCGCGGTGAAGATCCAGACGCCGACGATCGCCAGGTCGAACGGTCGCGCCTTCCCGAAGCGGGTCTCCGGCGCGATATCGACCAGCCACCCCGCGACGAGCGCGCCTGCGGCGTCGACGAACCTGCTGAGCAGCAGGAGGAAGCCGACGATCGGGGCCGAGAGCTGGAGCGTGTCCGTGCAGTAGATCGTGAAGAAGCCCAGCACCAGCACATTGGCGGCATACGAGGCGTGCGACGACGACCACGCGACGAGCGTGCCGAAAGACACCCGGGTCGGGTCGAGTCGTTTCGCCTCGCGTCGGGCGGATCGTTCGGTTGTTGACGACGTCGTCATGTCGGTTCCTCCGTTGGACACCACCGCGGCGTACGGGATCGCCGCTGTACGGAGATGATACGCACGCGCCTCGACCGGCCGCAATCCAAAAACTCATATTCACTCAGCATTTGCGCAAGGGATGGCGATGGCTATCGTGAAGAGCATGACCAAGACCCGCAGCAAGCGCGGCCCGTACGCGCGATCCCTGGAGCGCCGCCAGTCGATCGCCGAGGCCGTCCTCCAGATCGTGGACGAGCGGGGATACGAAGGGGTGACCACGGCGCTCGTCGCGGAACGCTCGGGGTCCAACGAGGCGACGGTGCTCTACCACTTCCCGACCAAGGACCACCTGCTGCTCGCCGCCCTCGCGCTGCTCGACGACCGCGCAGCCGAGGGGTCCGGCTTCGGGCCGGAGTCCGACGCCGCGGAGCAGGACATCGACCCCGCGGCGCTGGACGAGCTGCTGCAGCAGGTCGCCTTCCCCCTCATCGTCAACGCCGGCCCGCGGGAGCGGCTCGCCGCCTTCGTGCGGGGCCTGGCCATGACCCCCGGGCATCCGGCCGCCGCGTACTTCGCGGAGCGCGACGCCCGCGCGGTGGGGATCTTCACCCGCATCCTCGAGGCGCGGCAGAAGGCCGGCCGCGTGCACCCCGCGCTCGACCCGGCCGACGTCGCGACGCAGTTCATCGCGCTGTGGCAGGGCCTGGGATCGCTCGCCGGAGTGGACTCGTCCATCGACGCGAACCGGCTCCTCGATCGCGGGCTCCGGATGCTCACGGGCGAGGACATCATGGAGGCGCAGCGCCGCATGCTCGAGCTCCCATGAGCGCCCTGGGCGGCGCGAGCCGCCCCGTCAGCTCACGACGACCCGGACGCGGGCCAGGTTCTGGATGCGTCCGAACGGCGACTCCTCGTTCTCGTCCTCGCGGGCGACGGCCCTCACGGTGACGAAGTACGTCCCCGGCTCGTCGAAGACGTGCCGTCGCTCCTCGAAGACGGATCGCGCCGGCTCCACCGGCTGCCGGTCGCCGAAGCGCCCCGAGTCGTCGACGTCCCAGTGCAGCTCGGTGATGCGCGTGGCAGGCGTCGGCGTCTCCGCCTCCGCCCGGAGGAGCACCGCCTCCCCGATCGCGACGTCGGCACGGTCGGAGCCGTTCGCGGTGAGGATGACCGTCGGCTGGACCCCGCCCCGGTCGGAGGCCGCGGCCGGGAGGACGATCTGCCCGTCCGCGACCTCGTACGCGGTGGAGGGCGCCGGCGCGATGCCCTCCTCGGCCCAGGCCGCCACCTGGCGGAGCGCCGTGTGGAGCACGCCCAGATAGCTCACCGTCTGAGCCGGGTGCTCCTGGTACGCCACGTCCCCGTGCAGCGCGCGGTCGACCATCCACACCCGCAGGGAGTCGTCGGCGGCGTCGCCGAGATGCTCGCGCACCTTCGAGCGGTACCAGTCGGCCTGCCAGGCGAACGCCTCGCGGTCGTGCAGGGATTCGACCACGATCATCTTGGCGGCGATATCGCCGGACTGGACGGTGCCGGACGCCCCGCGCGACATGATGGGCCCGAGCAGCAGCGGGCGCTGCGGAGACGCCGGTGAGCCGTCAGGCAGCCGGAACTGGTCCCAGACGGCGAACTCCGGGCCGGGCACCTGATGGCGGTGATAGGTCTGCGCGGCCAGCAGGTTGCTGTTGTCGATGCTCACCTCGTCGCCGACCCGCAGCTCCCGCAGCTCGGGGATCAGGTCGGGGAAGTCGACGATGACGAGATCGCCGTCGACGCCGGCGCTCGTCGCCTCCACCCCGGCGGCGGCGCCGGTCCGCACCGCGATGACGGAGTTCATCGGGTCGGTGTGCGGCGCGTCCGCGATGCGGAAGGCGACGACCACGTCCCCTCCGGTGACGGCGCCCTTGAACGCCTCGTCGACGCCGCCGGAAGGCCCGTTCACGAGACCCGCGAGCAGGCGCGTCTCGAGCGCCTCCTGGCGCGTGTAGACGCGGCTGACCGTGGTCGTGAGCCGCACCCGGTCACGGTGGACGGACGAGGCGGGATCCGCGCCGAGGTAGCCGGGGACGGTCCAGAAGTCGTCGTAGTAGGTCGGGTCGATGGCCCCGAGCGACTTGTAGAGCACGCCGAACGCCTGGGTCCCCATCGTCCGGTGCCCGTACCAGGCGCGGGGCGGGAACCCCATCCTCGTGGCCTCGTCGTAGGCGGCGCGCTGCTCGCCGGAGAGGACGTCGTCGATCGTGCGGCCGGACCCGGGCTCGACGACATCGACGACGTCGTCGAGCACGTCCCGCAGAACGCGCATCGCGTGCATCCGGACCGTGAAGACGTTGGGGATCGCGACCGGGCTCCCGATCACGTACGGAACGAAGCCGTCCCACACGTCGCGGGTGTTCTCGGCCGCGCCGATCGTCCGGAAGCCGCCGCCGGATCCGCCGAACGCGTAGCCGTAGGTGCGGTGCGGTCCGTAGACCGCCTGCGCGACCGTCTTGGCGTAGAGCGCCGCGGCGGCGTGCGACCGGTACGCCCCGATGGTGGGGTCGTTGTCGAGCTGCACCTCGCGCAGATCGGGAGCGCCTCCGCCGTTCGTCTCGACGAAGAAGGCGCCGGAGGAGAACGAGAAGCCGATCTTGTCCTCTTCGCCCGAGAGCCTGGGGGCGAGGTGCTCGCTCTCCGGGACGGGGGTGATGTGCTGGTAGAAGCGCCCCTCGTAGGCGTCGGCCGGCGGGAAGTAGAACGAGAACCGCGTGTCGGTCCCGGTGAATCCGCCGTGCACGTACCGGTGCGGAACCGGCTCCGAGCGCTCCTCGTCGATGTCGATGTAGGGCTCCCGGAAGAGCTCGTCCTCGATCCGGAACCCGGTGATGGTGTCAGTCATGCTCGCTACTCCTCGTCGAGGTCACCCTCGAAGCCTAGATTTCGACGTCGCCCGCGTCAATCCTAAACTTGAGTGAATAGGAGTATTCGCCGGATCGACGGGCAGCGTCGACTGCCGGACGATCAGCTGCGATGCGACCTCGACCCGCTCATACGGGAGCGTCTGCGCCGAGGGGGACTCGCTCAGCAGCTGCACGGCACGGCTGGTCATCGCCTGAAGCGGTTGCCGGACGGAGGTCAGCGGCGGCCAGGCGGCCGCCGCGCGTCGCTCGTCGTTGAATCCGACCACGCCGACGTCGTCGGGGACGGTCAGCCCCAGCCGATGGGCGGCGCGGTAGACGGCCAGCGCGAGTTCGTCATTGCTCGCGAAGACGCCCACCGGCGTCCCGGTCCTGCCCACCGCAGCCGCGAACTCCTTCGTGACATCGGCAGCTCCCCATTCGCCGTCGATCCTGACGATCATCGCGTCGTCGCACGAGTCGTGGATGGCGGCCCGGAAACCCTCTTCCCTGGCCCTCCCGAACCGGTACCGGGGAACGCCCGCGACGAAGACGAAACGCCGCACACCGGACGCGGCCAGATGCGCTCCCGCGTCGTATCCGCCCTGCCAGTCGGTCGTTCCGACGCTGGGCAGCTCACCGTGAGGATCGGCCATCGGGTCGAGCAGCACGATCGGGACGCGTGCGTCGGCCAGCTCCTGAAGCTGGGCGCGGGTGGGCGTGATGACGCCGAGGATGACTCCGGAGGGGCGTCGGCGCGCGATGCGTGCCGGCCAGTCGTCCTCCGCGTCCTCGCGCTCGATCGTGAGCACCAGATCGTATCCGCTCGCGAAAGCGGCCTTCCTGGTGCCGGCGACGACGGAACTCGTCCAGGGGCCGTCGAAGGTCCCGAGGACGAGCTCGATGAGCCGCGGATCGAGTTCGCTCTGCCGGCGATGACTCCTCGGGCCGGGCCGGTACCCGAGCTCGCCCGCCACGCTGACGACGGTGCGGCGGGTCACCGGGGTCAGATCGCCCCGCCCGGCGAGTGCCCGCGACGCGGTCGAGATGGATACGCCCGCGGCCCGGGCGACATCCCGCAGGGTCACGCTGCCCGTCGGTTCAGCCATGTCGCTGCCTCCTGACGCCGGACGGGGCGCCGCCATCGGCGGCACCCCGTCCGGTTGCCGTCACGGCTTCTTGTAGACCGCCTGCAGCTTCTCGGCGACGCCCTTGGGGGTGTCGTTGCCGAGCAGCATCGACTGGACCGACTCGTTGAGGGCCGCCTGCACCTCGGCCTGCAGCGTCTCCAGCGGCGCGAACTTGTTGTCGGCGATCAGCGCAGCGAAGTCCTCGAGCTGGGCCGGCGCCTTGTACTTGTCGTTCGGGAGCACCGGTACGGAGTTGAACCCCTCGGCATAGGTGAGCGACGCCTCCGGGCTTCCCATGAACTCGATGAAGGCCTGCGCCGTCGCCGGGTTCTTCGCCTTCGCGTTGATCGTGTTGACGAACCCGGGAAGTGCGGTGATGTAGCTCTTGCCGTCGTTCGTGGCGGGCATCGCCGAGATGACGAACGTGGAGTCCGGCGCCTGCTGCTCGAGCGAGGTGAGGACCGCGCCGACGTCCACGATCCCCAGTGCCTGCCCTGCCGAGACCGCGGTGGCCCCCTGGTCGCGGGTGCGCCCGATCGACCCCTCGCCGAAGCAGCCGTCCTTGAACATCTTCTGGTAGATCTGGAACTGCTTCACGTACGGCGAGTCCGGGTAGGTCGTCTTGCCGCTGGCCAGCTCGTTCGCGAACTCGGGGTTCGGGCCGTCGATCAGCGTCGCGTTCTGCGCGAAGGTCAGGAACTGCGGCCCCTGGGTCGAGGCGTCGAGCCCCTGCGCGTAGGCGTAGACGCCCTTGGCCTTCGCGTCATCGCAGAGCTGATAGACCTCGTCGAGCGTCGTGGGGATCTTCAGCCCGAGCTCATCCAGCTTGCTCTTGTTGTAGATCGCCGAGAGCGGCTGCAGGGCGCCCGGGTAGGCGTAGGTCTTGCCCTCGTAGTTGAACGAGGTGTCCCACGCCTTCGGGATCTGGTCCGTCCAGCTCGCCGTCACCGGGACGATGCGGTCGTGCGCGGCGAGCGCCGCGACGGTGTCGGCGTTGTCGGAGGCGTCGCCGCCCGGGAAGGACGTCAGGATGTCGGGTGCGGTGCCGCCCTGGAGCTGCGTCATGACCAGGGCGCCGACGTCGCCTCCCTGGTAGTTGAACTTCACGGTGACGTCGGGGTACTTCTTCTCGAAGTCTTTCGCGATCTTCTCGTAGGTGGGCTTGAACACGCTGGAGAAGATTCCGGTCAGGGTGCCGCCGATCTTGCCGCTGTCGGCGGTGTCGGAGCTGCTGCCGCTCGAGCAGGCGGAGAGCGAGACCGCCGCGAGTGCGACGACCGCGGTCGCTGCCACGCGATTCTTGATCTTCATCGATCTTGTCCTTGTCTGTGTCGGGTCGTGCTGTGATTGGGGATGGCCCGGCGCAGAGGCCGCCGGACGAGGTGCCGCTGTCAGCCCTTGAGGCCGCCCGCGAAGCCCTGGATGACGTACCGCTGGAAGATCAGGTACAGGGCGAGGACGGGGATCATCGAGATGATCAGCGAAGCGAAGATGAGCGGCCAGTTGCTGGTGTACTGCCCGACGAACTGGTAGATCGCCATCGGGATCGTGACCTGGTCACTGCCCGACAGGTAGATCAGCGGGGTGAAGAAGTCGTTCCAGATGCCCACCGCGTTCAGGATGAGGCAGGTCCCGAGCACCGGCCGCAGAAGCGGCACCACGACGTGCCAGAACGTCCGGACCGGGCTGCACCCGTCGATCTGCGCCGCCTCCTCGTACTCCGTGGGAACGCTGGACCGGATGAACGTCGTGATGAGGAAGATCGAGAAGGGCAGCTGCACACCCGCGTACACGATCACGAGGGACCAGAGGCTCCCGAGCAGTCCGAGGTCGCGCATCTGGATGTAGAGCGGGATGAGGGCGAGCTGGAAGGGGAGCAGCAGCCCGATGAGGAAGAAGTAGAAGACCGCGTTCGAGAGCCGGGCGGTGGACCGCGCCAGCGGGTACGCGGCCATCGTCGCGAACGCCAGCACGACGATGCACGACACGCTCGTCACGATCAGGCTGGTGATGATCGACCCCGGCAGCGGTGAGCCGTTCCAGGCGCCGGCGAAGTTGTCGAACGTCGGCCGGAGGGTCGGGAGGAGCCCGGATGTCAGGTCGTCCGGTCGGCGGAGCGCCAGGTTCACCAGGATGTAGACGGGGATGAGGAAGACGATCGTCACCCCGTAGGCGAGAGTGTGGGAGCCGATGCGGGCGCCGAGGCTGCTTCTCATGAGTTGCGCTCCTGCCGACGAAGAACCGAGAACTGGATGAACGAGAGCACGCCGACCGCCACGGCGAGCACCAGGGCGAACGCCGCAGCCTCTCCCCACTCGCCGAACTGGCTGAAGATCTGGTAGATCTGCGTCGAGATCGTCTGCGTCTGGCCGCCAGGGCCTCCGCCGGTGATGGAGAAGATCTGGTCGAAGATCTTGAGTCCGCCGATCAGCCCGATCATGAGGTTGATGGTGATCGCCGGCGCCAGGAGCGGGCGGGTGACGAACCAGAACCGCTTCCAGTACCCGGCGCCGTCGAGGGAGGCTGCCTCCAGCAGCTCTGCCGGCACCCCCTGCAGGCCGGCGAGGTAGATGATCATCGTGGAGCCGGTGAACTGCCAGACGATCGTCACGATGATGATCCACAGGGCCGAGGTCGGGTTCCCGAGGAAGTCGACCTGCGCCAGCCCGAGCGAGTCGAGCACGAGGTTGATCGCGCCGATCCCGGGCGGTCCGAAGATGAATTTGAAGAGGTAGCCGACGACGAGGGCCGAGACGACCATCGGCGCGAAGATGATCGTCCGCAGGATGTTCCGGCCGGCGATCCGTCCGGTGAGAAGGAGCGCCAGCCCGAGCCCGATCACGTTCTGCAGTACCACCGTGACGAAGGCGATGAAGAGCGTGCGCAGCGCGGCGGGTCCCGCGTCCGACTGGAAGATCTTGGCGAAGTTGTCCAGGCCCGTGAAGGCCGCTTCCGGGTTGGAGAACGACCAGTTGGTGAAGGCCGAGCCGATTCCCTGGAACGTGGGGGCGAGGACGACGTAGATGTAGATCGCCGCTGCGGGGAGCACGAACCACCACAGTTTCGCGCCGACGCTGTTCCGGCGCGGGCGCCGGGCGGCCTTACGCGGCTCGGCGTTCGGCGGCCGCACCGCCGACTCGACCGCATCGTTGGTTGCTGTGGTCATCGTTGACTTCTTTTCCGATCGCTGACGTGCCCGATCCGGATTCCATTATTTGGACCGGTGTTCGGATTATTAGCATTTAGACGATGGTAGGACGAGGGTGACCGCCCCTACCACGGGAGAGGGCCGTTTTGCGCAAGCCGGCGCCGGGGGCGGGGGATCCGTGAGATGCTGACCCTTTGCGCCCGCTCCCCCGGCCGGCCGATCAGGGCGCCTCGACCCGGATCCGGTGCTCCCCGGCGCTCAGCCGGCAGTCCTCGCCGGCGATCGGCACCGTGGCGGTCGCGCCGTTAGGCACGGTCACCCGCACGTCCATCCCACCGGGGCCGCGCGACCAGCGCACAGCAGCATCCCCGAGCGGCGTCCGATGCCGGATGGACGCGTGCGTCACCCTGTCGTCGCGCACGGGTGCCACCTCGAACGAGCGCCACCCCGGCTCGGTGAGCCGGAGTCCGCCCACCCTCTGCTGGATCCAGGACGAGACCGACCCGAGGAAGTAGTGGTTGCGCGACCGGGCGTCCACGTCCCACGACTCGAGGAGCGTCCGCTCCCCCGCGTCGAACCAGACGCCCCATCCCGGACGGCTGCGCTGGAGGAGCACGGTCAGAGCGAGGTCGTCCCTCCCGGCGGCCGAGAGCACGGGAAGCAGGTGGCGGACGCCGACGGCGCCGAGATCGAGATGGCCGGCGGTCCGGTCCTCGAGGTCGCGGATCAGGCTCGCGCGAACGGTCTCCACGTGCTCGGCGGGGACGGCGTCGAACGCCAGCGGAAGCACGTTGAGGGACTGCCGGTACCCGACTCCCTCCACGCGGTAGTGGCCGGCGTCCGGGTCGAAGAACTCCCGGTGGTAGGCGTCGGCCGTCGCCTTCGCGGCATCGAGGTAGTCGCCGGAGTCCCGTCGCCCGATCGCGTCGAGGATGCCGGCCACGTGCTGGAGGGCGGTCACCGACATGATGGTGCCGACGGAGACCATCCCCTCCGGCGGCACCCCGTGCCCCGGCGCGAGCCAGTCGCCCCACGTGCGATCGGGCCACAGCCCGTTCCTCAGCCGACCCAGCATCCCGTCGGCGTACCGGCGCACCATCGGCTCGTAGCGCTCCAGCAGGCCCTGGTCGCCGTATTCGCGATAGAGGTACCAGGGGATGAGGACGGCGGAGGACGACCACGCCGGGTCGGTGCGCCGGCCCCAGCCGGGGGTGGGCACGATCTGGGGGATGGCGCCATCGGACGACTGCGCGTCGGCGTGGTCGTCCAGCCACTTGCCGAACGAGGACCGCAGGTCGAAATGATGCAGCAGGCCCTCGGTGGCGAGATGGGCGTCCGCCGTCCAGCCGTTCTTCTCGTAGATGGGGGTGTCCGTCGGGATGCCGTGCAGGTTGTTCCTGAACGTCCGCGCGGTCGCGTCGTCGATCCACTCCAGGAGCGGTTCGCCGACGGTGAGTTCGCCCATCGTGCTGAGCGGTGTGTAGAGAGGGACGGCACGGACCTGTGCGACGTCGATGCGCCCAGTGGTCGTGACCTGCATCCACCGGAACCCGCGGTAGCCGAACTGCGGCTCCCAGACGTACCCGTCGGTCTCGCGCTCCAGCTGCAGGGAGTCCACCTGGGCGGCGCCGGCGACGAGGTAGTTGTCGCAGATGACGTTCCCGCCGTCGTCGCGCTGCTCCCCGGAGACGACGGTGACGCGGGTGCCGGGGGCGCCGGAGACGGTGCAGCGGATGCGTCCGGTCATGACCTCCCCGAAGTCGAAGACCCAGGAGTTCTCGGAGAGGGCGGTGACGCTCACCGCCGATCGCGGCAGGCCCGCCAGCACCGGAGGGTGCGAGGAGGGACGGAGCTCCCCAGCGGGTCCGGCCACCACCGTCACGGGGCCCCACGCGGGGTCGGCGGCGTCGAGGACCCACTGCTCCCCTCCGAAGAGCGTGTCCACCTTGACCGGTCCCGCCGCCGTCTCCCACGACTCGTCGGTGACGAGGGCCGAGGTGCCGCCGTCGGGATGGCGCACGTCGATCCTGGCGAGCGCCATCGGTTCGCGATGCCACGGCGCCAGGTACCAGGCCCAGAGGTCTCCGCCTCTGGCCGCGAACCGTTCCCGGCCCGCCGCGATCTCGACCGTGTTGACGCCCGGCCGGAGCAGGTGCGCGACCTCCCACGACCGGTAGAGCACCGACCGGTCGTACGCGGTCACGGCCGGCTCCAGCACCTCCTCGCCGACGCGGATCCCGTTGATCGTGACGAACCCGCAGCCGAGCACGGCCGCGGAGAGGGTCGCCTGCGACGCTGCGGCCGGCAGGGTGAACTGCGTGCGGAAGACGGGGTTCGGAGCGGGGACCGTCTCGACGGCCGCCATGCGCACGCCCTCGACGGGCTCGCCGTCGGTCCACGCTTGGCCCTCCAGCGGGAGGGGTGCCGTGCCGTCGTCGGCACCCGTCGCTGCGGCGTCGGCGAAATACCAGCCGACGGTCTCGCGCTCGGCCTCGAGCACGATGGTGTATCGGCCGGGAGGCGCGGGAGGGGTGATCGCGATGAACCGGTCCATCCGGTCCCACAGCAGCTGCGGTCCGTCCGCGACCAGCTCGCCGACGACCTCGCCGTCGGCGCTCAGCACCCGGATCACGAAGCGGACATCGACGGCGAACGGATCGTCGGCATCGCGCGGAGCCGCGATGTCCACATTCACGGCGGCCACCGGCCCCGGGCTGTCGAAGGTCTGCGCCAGTGAGTGCCCGGGAGCGACCCACTCGACGGCATCACTGCCCGCGTTGCGCCTGACGCGCGTCTCGGCCGGTGCGGCCCGCGAGATCCATCGCGCGGAATCAAAAACGTTGGTCATGGGAACTCCGGGATTCGTGGCTGTGGGACCGTTCCAGCATGCGGCCCGGCGTCACCGGCGGTCCTCCGATGGCAGGCAGTTGCGCAAAACGAGAAGGCGGGCGGGTTCAGCTCGCCGCCTCCAGGTCGGCGAGGAGGCCCTCGACCCGGCGCCGCGCGCGGTCGAGGACGCCTTCGCCCGGGGCGACGTGCACCCGGCCGGCCTCCACGGCGATCAGCGCCGCCTCCGCCACCGCACGCGCGGACATCGCCCCTCCGAGGGCGCCGATGGAACCCGCGGTTCCGGGAGGGAGCGTGATCGCTCCGAGCGCTGCGGAGTTCTGCCCCAGCGGGGTGTCGACCAGCCCGGGGCAGAGCACCGTGGCGCCGAGCGCCGGGGCGGCCGCCTTCAGCTCCAGGTCCAGGGTCTCCGTGAGCCCGACGACGGCGTGCATGGTCGCGGTGTACGGCGTGCGATCCGGCAGGGGGGCGAGGCCGCCGGAGGACGCCGTGTTCAGGATGTGCCCGCTGCCCTGCTCGATGAGGTGCGGCGCGAAGGCGGTGACGCCGTTGATGACGCCGCGGAGCTTGACGCCGATCATCCGATCCCAGGTGCCCGCCTCCTGCTCCCACAGCGGCGCCCCTGGCGATACGAGACCGGCGTTGTTGCACACCAGATCGACGCGGCCGAACGTCCCCATCGTCGTGCCGGCGAGCCGCTCGACGGCACGCGGGTCAGACACGTCCGTGGCCTGGGCGACCGCGTCCACGCCGCGGGACCGGATGTCGCCCACCGCCTGTTCGAGGGCGTCCGCCCGGATGTCCGAGAGGACGATGCGGACTCCGCGGTCCGCCAGCGCCTCGGCGAGCCCGAGCCCGATGCCGCTCGCACCGCCGGTGATGACCGCGACCATGCCGCCCTCGATGATCATCGGACCACCCGGAGCCGCAGTGCGATGCCCGGCCGTGCCGGCAGCTCCACTCGCAGGGTGCCCTCGTGCGTGCCGGGCAGGGTGGAGATGGTCATCTGCCAGGTGTCGATGATGTCGATCTCCGCACGCCTCCCCTCCGGCACGTCGACATCCCGGAACCGCGGCCGGTGGTTGCCGAAGTAGACCAGGATGTACTCGTCGGCGACGCCCCCGGTGACCGCGTCCCAGGCCCCGGGAAGCGGTTCGAGCCGGCCGGTGGGCGACTCCGCGACGATCTGCTTCAGGAAGGCGATCCGCGCCGGGCTGTCGCCGTGCAGCACCCCGCCGCGCGACCACCAGATGATCTCGTCCTCGGACCAGAAGGTCTCGCCGTGCGTCAGGTGCCCGCCACGGAGCGTTCCCGACCAGAACCGGTCGACCACTGCTTCGGCGGTCAGGTTGCCCCAGCCCTGGTCCAGGTCGCCCTCGTAGCCGAACTCGTCGACGGCGACGGGCTTCCCCCAACGGTGCCGCCACTCGTCGACCAGGCCGCCCATCTCGGCGGTACCGCCCTGGATGCTGGCGTGGGTGACCCAGTCGGCCGAGAAGTCGAAGATCTGGATCCAGTTGTGGATCGACAGGAGGTGCCCGGCGTGATCCTCGCGCGCGACCACCCGCGCGAGACGGTGCCAGTCCTCCGGCCGCTTGGCGGTCAGGAGGTCGTACTCGTTGGCCATCGACCACCACACGTTCGCGAAACCCCCGAGCCGGCGGACCACGTACGTGAGGTAGCGCTCATCGGCCGCCTGCCCGAGGCTGCTGAAGCCCCACCGGTCGTACGGGTGGAACAGGATCAGGTCGGCCTCGATGCCGAGCTCGGCGAGCTGCCTGATCCGTCGTTCGAGGTTCGCGAAGTAGTCCAGGTCGAACCGCGTGGTGTCCCAGCCGTCGCCGTCGCCGGTGCGCGGGAAGACGAACCGCTCCGGCTCGTTCTTGTTGTAGAGGTAGTCCTTCGGGAAGAGCCCCATCCGGATCTTGTTGAACGGCGCCTCGGCCAGCGAGGCGATCGTCTGGTCCTGCAGCTGGGCGCTCTGGTGCGTCCACGCGTACGCGGTCGTCCCGAAGCCGACGAACGGCGTCCCGTCGGAGTACGCGAAGGCCACTCCCTCCGCCACGCGGACGGGACCGCGCGCGTCCCCCTCTGCCACCTCGACCGTGCCGCTGATCCCGTCGAGGGACCGCGCGTTCGACGTGGTGACGAACGTCCAGGTGCCGGCCGCCGGCGGGAGGAAGCGCACCAGGAACCGGCCGTCGCCGTCGTAGAAGCCGCCCACCTCGACGGCGTCCTGCCCCTGCTCGAATCGGGCCTGCAGCTCCACCTCGACGAACGGGTTCCCGTGCGACGGCCCGTCGAATGCGAGCTCCACGGTCTCGTTGCGTGCTGCCGACCCGGGCGTCCGCACCCGGGCGGAGCCGCGCTCGACACTGTCGGACTCGTAGTCCGCGGTCGGCGCGATCGGCGCGGGCTCGTCCGGCTGCTCCGAGGTGTCCTCGATCGTGCCGAAGGTGGCCAGCAGCTCCTCCACCTTCGCAGCATCAGGCTTCAGGACGAACTGGAGGAATCCTCCCAGAGGCGCCGTGCGCAACCCCTCCGCGAGCGGCGAGGTGGCGACGCCGGGGACCTCCTGTTCGAGGACGGCGCGAGCGCGCTCGTTGTCCAGCGCCGAGCTCAGCGGCGAATAGCGGTCGAGTGTTCTGCTCATCCGAGTGTTCCTTCCAGGACCGCTGAGCGGTCGGGTTCGATTGCGGTGACGCGGGAGGAGATGTCGTGCACTCGCGCGCGCGTCTCACGAAGCGTCGCGCCCTCCGGTGCGAGAGCGTGGGCGAGTTCTGCGACCGGTCGGTCGAAGAAGGGCAGCAGCCGGCGGGCGACCGTCGGCTCGCTGTCGAGCCCGATGTCGGCGGCGCCGAGCTCACGGAGCAGCACGCTCCATACGGGCGCGTCGTCCAGGAGGTCGCGGATCGTGGCGGACGCGCTGCCGTCCGCCACGACGTCGACGGCCCACTCGTGATCGCCATGCGACACGCTGAAGGGCTGCGACCCGTCCGGAAGCACCACGAGCGCCTCCGCACCGACGGGGACATGAGCGCTGACGACGAGGCGCCCGTCGCGCCGCCGCCACGCGACCCGGGCGTCGCCATACGGGGTCCGATGGGTCGCGCTCGCGAACTCGAGGTCGGCCGGCGGCGTCGGCTCGATGCGCATCCGGCGATACCCGGGCTCGACCGGGGCGAGCCCCGCGACGCTGCGGTGCATCCAATCGGCGACCGCGCCGAGGGCGAAATGGTTGAACGACGTCATCTCGCCGGGGTTGATCGTGCCGTCCGGGAGCATGCTGTCCCAGCGCTCCCAGATGCTGGTCGCCCCCATCGTCACCGGATAGAGCCAGGACGGGCAGCCGGTCTGCAGCAGGAGGCGATGGGCGACGCGCGCATGCCCGGTGAGCGTGAGGGCGTCGCAGATGACCGGCGTCCCGACGAACCCGGTGCTGATGCGGTACCCGGAGGCGCGCACGAGGTCGGCGAGCCGGCGACCCGCCTCGCGGCGCTGCTCCGCGTCGGCGAAGAGGTCCCAGACGATGGCGACCGAGTACGCCGTCGGGGCATCCGACTCCATCCGCCCGTCGGGGGTGCAGAAGCGTCGGGAGAAGGCGGCCCGCGTCTCGGCGGCGAGGTGTGCGTAGCGTGCGTGGTCCTCCGCGTGTCCGAGCTGAGCTGCGGCGGCGGCGAGCACGTGCGCCGACCTGGCCAGGTACGCCGTCGCGACCAGGGCAGGGTCCGTCATCGCCTGCGCCGGGTCGTCCGGTGGTGCGGCCGGGTCCAGCCAGTCACCGAACTGGAAGCCCCGGTCCCAGACCCGCCCGTCACCGGCGGCCTCGGCGATGCGGTCCACCCACGCCCGCATGCTCGGATACTGCCGCTCGAGGAGGCCGGCATCGGCTGTCCGCTCGAACATCACCCAGGGGATGATGGTGGCGGCGTCTCCCCACGCCGCCGCCGGAGAGGGCGACGACTCCGCCCCGATCACGTCGGGGACGACGAAGGGCACGGTGCCGTCGGGCCACTGCTCGGCGGCCAGATCCGCCAGCCACGAGGAGAGCAGCCCCGCGGTGTCGAAGAGGAAGAACGCCGTGGGGGCGAACACCTGCGCGTCGCCGGTCCAGCCGAGCCGCTCGTCGCGTTGCGGGCAGTCGGTCGGCAGATCGACGAAGTTGCCGCGCATGCTCCACACGACGTTCTCGTGGAGCCGGTCGAGGAGGCCGTTCGAGCTCTCGAACCACCCGGTCCGTCGCAGGTCGGAGCCGATCACGATCGCCATGACGTCGGCAGCGGCGAGGTCCGGCACGCCCGTGACCTCGGCATAGCGGAACCCGTGGAGGGTGAACGACGGCTCCAGGGTCCGCTCCCGGTCGCCCGCCATGACGTACGTGTCCGTGGCACGCGCGCTCCGGAGCGGGCGCACGCCCAGCTCGCCGTCCTCCAGGACTTCGGCATGCCTGACGGTGACCGTGGCGCCGGCGGCGAGGCCCGCCGTCCGGATGCGCACCCAGCCGACGACGTTCTGGCCGAAGTCGACGAGAGTCCGCCCGCCCGGCGACGTCCACACCGTCAGCGCCGGCACCTCTTCCGTCGGCCGGACGACCGGCCCTTCGGCGGCGACCAGCTGCTCCACCGGGTAGTGGATCGACTCGACCGGGTACGACGCACCGGCGCGCGCGTCGACCCGGAGGTCGGTCGTCTGACCGTCGTACAGATCGTCCGCGAGGACGCCGGAGGACACGGCGCGCCAGGACTCGTCCGTCGCGTGGACCAGCACGGTGCCGTCGGCGAGCGTGACCTCCAGCTGGGCGAGGAGCGCGAGACGGTCGCCGTAGATCGCCCGCCGCCCTTCGAAGCCGAGGCGTCCCCGGTACCAGCCGTTGCCGAGGGTGACCGCGAGCTCGTTCGTCCCGGGGGCGAGCAGGTCGGAGACGTCGTAGACGTGATAGCGGAGTCGGTGGGCATAGGAGGTCCACCCGGGGGCCAGGACCTGGTCGGAGATGGCGCGACCGTTGATGGTGGCCTGGTAGGCGCCCAGAGCCGTGACGTACAGACGAGCGCTGACGATCCGATCCGCCAGGTCGACCGTGCTCAGCAGCACGGGCGCCGGATCGTCGAGTCCGCCGATCCCGGCCGGCGAGATGAAGGAGCCGCGCCAGTCGGCCGGGTCGAAGAGGCCGCCCTCGACGGTCGACCACGCGCTC
Source organism: Leifsonia sp. KNZ12-8B (assembly GCF_056755495.1). NCBI lineage: Bacteria > Bacillati > Actinomycetota > Actinomycetes > Micrococcales > Microbacteriaceae > Leifsonia > Leifsonia sp. KNZ12-8B. The sequence goes on along the minus strand of NZ_JBPGXM010000001.1, from coordinate 26,945 downwards.
CAGCCGCTGTACTCGTCGTCCGCCACGCGGACCCGCGCGCGGGCCGGCTCCCGCGAGGCGAGCGGCTCGCCGGGCCAGGGCACGAGCACCTGGTCGGCCGAGACGACCTCGCGGCGGTCGATGCCGCCTGTGCGCTCGATCTCGACCTCGTACCTCCGCTGCGCCCAGCGGTCCGGAGCGGAGGGAACCGTCCAGGACAGCCGTGGGCGGGCGGCGCCGATCCCCAGGATCGGACCGGACTCGGTGCGGTGTTCGAAGCGGGGCGGCGTCGGGCTCGATGAGCGGGGCATGTTGTCTCCTAGACGGCCGGCCGCTGCCCGACGGTGGGCAGCGCCCCAGGAGCGTCGTTCTGGGTCCGGTACAGACATGCTCACCGATCGCGAGCGCTCCCGGGGTCTTCTTGCGCAAAAGTGTCCCCGTCCTCCCGGCCCGCTCGCACGCGCTCGATGACCTGAGCCACCGAGATCACCGGGACGCCGTCGCGAGCGCCGAGAGCGAGCAGTTCGGGCAGCCGCGCCATCTCGCCGTCGTCTCCGACGATCTCGGCGATGCCGGCGACAGGTACGAGGCCGGCGAGGCGGAGGAGGTCCACGGCGGCCTCCGTATGGCCGTCGCGCGCCAGCACTCCGCCGTCCGCCGCCCGCAGCGGGAGGATGTGCCCCGGGCGGTTGAGCCCGCGCGGGGTCGTCGCCGGGTCGGCGAGCACGCGCAGCGTGTGGGCGCGGTCGGAGGCGCTGATCCCGGTGGTGTAGCGGTCGGCGGCGTCGACGGTCACGGTGTAGGCGGTGCCGCGGGGGTCCTCGTTCTCCGCCACCATGAGCGGCAGCCCGAGCCGGTCGGCGACATCGTTCGGCATCGGTGCGCAGATGAAGCCCGAGCTGTTGCGGACCGTCCAGGCGATCCACTCGGCCGACGCCGTCGCGGCGGCGAGGACCACGTCGCCCTCGTTCTCCCGGGTCTCGTCGTCGACCACGATCACCGGCCTGGCGGCTCGGAGCGCGTCGATGGCGTCATCGAGCGTCGCGAGCCCGGCCGCATCATCCGTGCCCCACGCATTTTCTGTCATGGTTGACAATTCTTGCATCACACGGATTCGGGTGTCATGATGAATAGCGACTTACTCCTGCATAAACATGCATTCGACACGAGGACCTCATGATCCAACTCGACTCCCCGCCCGCCCTGGCGGTCGACGATGCGGCACGGCTGCGCTGGCTCTCGGCCAAGGCGGAGATCGCCGCGGCGGACACCACGACCCGGAACGAGCTGCTCCACGCCTGGGCGAACGGCATCCGCCGCTCGGTCGTGACGATGATCGACCGTGCCCAGCTCGGCCACATCGGCGGCGACTTCTCCGTCGCCGACATCCTCACCGTGGCGTACCTCGCCGTGCTCGACATCGACCCCGCGGAGCCCGCCGCCGCCGGGCGCGACCGGTTCATCCTGTCGAAGGGGCACTGCTCGGCCGCGCTCTACTCGACCCTCGCCTCCTGCGGCTTCTTCGCCCCCGAGCGCCTCTCGTCGTTCATGGAGCCGCTGTCGCCGCTCAACGGCCACCCGAACCGCAACAAGGTGCCGGGCGTGGAGACCAACACGGGCCCGCTCGGGCACGGCCTTCCGGTCGGTGTCGGCGCGGCCATCGGGGCCAGGCTCAACGGCGACGGGAGCCGGGTGATCGTGGTCACCGGCGACGGCGAGCTGCAGGAGGGCTCCAACTGGGAGGCCTTCATGTCCGCCGCGCACTTCGGTCTCGACAACCTCACCGTCGTCGTCGACCGCAACCGGCTGCAACAGGGTGCGCGCACCGAGGACACCAACCGGCTCGACCCGCTCGACGAGAAGCTGGCGTCGTTCGGCTGGGAGGTCCGCGAGATCGACGGGCACGACTACGCGCAGCTGCTGACCGCCTTCGCCCCGTCCACCACGGGCAGACCCGTCGCCGTGATCGCGAACACGATCAAGGGCAAGGGTGTCTCATTCATCGAAGACCGGGTCGAATGGCATCACAAGGTGCCGTCGTCCGACCAGGTCGAGCAGGCCCTCGAGGAGCTGGCATGACCACCACGGAAGCCCCCGTCCAGACCTACGACAACCGCGTCGCCTTCGCCGAGGAGCTCATCGCGCTCGCGGAGCAGGACCCCCGCATCGTCGCCGTGTGCAACGACTCCGTGGGCTCCAGCAACCTCGGCGGGTTCCGCGAGCGGTTCCCCGACCGGCTGATCAACGTCGGGATCGCGGAGCAGAACATGGTCGGCGTCGGCGCAGGCCTGGCCAACGCCGGCCTGATCCCCTTCGTGTGCGGCGCGGGCCCCTTCCTCACCGGGCGGGCGCTCGAACAGGTGAAGGCCGACGTCGCCTACAGCCGGCTGCCGGTCATCCTCTGCGGGATGAGCCCGGGCGTCGCGTACGGGGAGCTCGGCCCGACCCACCACTCCATCGAGGACTACTCCTGGCTGCGCGCCCTCCCCGGCCTCGACATCGTCGTGCCCGCGGACCGGAGCCAGACCCGCGCGGCGATCCGCGGCGCCGCGGAGAACCCGCGGCCGACCTACATCCGCGTCGGCCGTTACAAGGTGCCGGACCTCCCCTCCGAGACCGAGACGCTGGACCGCGGCCGCTTCCAGGAGCTCCGCGACGGTGACGACGTCACCATCATCGCCGCGGGCACCATGGTCCCCCGGGCGCTCGCGGCGGCGGACCTCCTCGCAGCGGAGGGGACCTCGGCCCGGGTGCTCAACGCCGTGTATCTCGCTCCCCTCGACATCGACGCGGTCACGAGCGCCGCGCGGCAGACCCGCGCCATCGTCACCGTCGAGGAGGCGAACGTCGCCGGCGGCCTCGGAGCCGCCGTCGCGTCCGTCGTCGTCTCCGGAGCGGACCGTGTGCCGGTCGAGATCCTCGGCTTCCGCGAGTTCGCGCCGACGGGCAGCGCGTCGTTCCTCCTGGAGCGCGCCGGGCTCACCGCCCCTGACATCCACGCGGCCGCCCTGCGAGCATTGTCCCGATGACCAACGACCACGACGGGGTGATCCTCGCCGTCGACCAGGGGACCGGTTCGACGAAGGGGCTCGCCGTCGCCGCCTCCGGTGAGGTGGTCGCGACCGCATCCGTCCCGATCGGACAGTCCCACCCCGCACCGGGGCACGTCGAGCAGGACCCCATGGAGATCGCCCGGTCGGTGCGGTCCGTGCTGGCCGCCCTGCGGGCCCAGACCGATGCCCCGGTCGCGGGTGTCGCGCTCAGCACGCAGCGGGAGTCGGCGGTCGCGTGGGACACCCGGACCGGGACGCCGCTCAGCCCGGTGCTGGGATGGCAGGACCGCCGGACCAGCGACACGGCCGCGGCGCTCAACGCGTCGCTGGTCGGCCAGGAGATCCGGGACATCTCCGGACTGCCGGTCGATGCGATGTTCTCGGCGCTCAAGCTCTCCTGGATCCTCGACCGGATCGACCCGGATCGCCGCCGTGCCGAGGCGGGTGAGATCACGCTCGGCACGGTCGACGCGTGGCTGCTGCACGAGCTGACCGGAGAACGCCGGATCGAGCGCGGCAACGCAAGCCGCACGCAGCTCGTAGACGTCCGGACCGGCGACTGGAGCGAGCTCCTCCTCGAGGTGTTCGACATCCCGCGCGCCGCTCTGCCCGACATCGTGGACTCCGACGCGCAGAGCCGGCCCGTGGCCGATCCCGGGCTCGACGGGGCCGCGGTGAGGAGCGTCTTCGGCGATTCGCACGCCGCACTCTTCGGGCACGGCATCCGGAGCGAAGGCGCCGTGAAGGTCACGTACGGGACCGGCTCGTCGGTGATGGGTCTCAGCGACACGGTTCGGGAGGGCCCGCTGGCGAACACCATCGCCTGGTCGCGGTCCGGCACCCTCGCGCACGCGTTCGAGGGCAACATCCTCTCCACCGGCGGGACCCTCGTCTGGCTGGCCGAGCTTCTCGGAACGGACGTCGCCGAGCTGGTGCACCTCGCCGAGACCGCCTCTCCGGCGCCGCTCGACCTCGTCCCGGCCTTCGGAGGGCTCGGCGCTCCGTGGTGGGACGACCGGGCGGTCGGCCTCGTCAGCGGCCTGACTCTCGGCACGACCCGAGCCCAGCTCGCTCGCGCGGCCGTCGAGTCCGTCGCCCTTCAGATCGAGGACGTCCTCGCCGCGGCCGACCTGAGCGGCAGCACGCGCATCGCTGAGGTCCACGTCGACGGCGGCCCCGCAGAGAACGACGTCGTCATGCAGCTGCAGGCCGACCTCTCCGGCCGGACGATCATCCGGCCCCGGCACAGCGCCCTGTCCGCGCTCGGCACGGCCTGGCTCGCCGGCCAGAGCGCCGGGATCTGGGACGACGCCACCCCGCCCTGGGGCGACGACAGCTCGCGGTTCGAGCCGCGCAGCGTCTTCCGGGAGCGCTCCGCGCGGGGCGCCCGCTGGCGGTCCGCCGTCGAGCGGTCCCGGCTGCGCCCCACGACACCATCCGATCCCACCACCGACACTCCCCGGGAGAACTCATGAGCAACCAGCGATACGGCGCCGGCATCTGGCACTTCGCGACCTACGTGGACCGCTACGCCACCGACGGCTACGGCGAGCCCCGCACCATCCTCGAGGCCATCGACCTCGCCGGGCAGGTCGGCGACCTCGACGTCGTCGACCTGAACTACCCGTTCTTCGGGGGCGACTTCAGCAACGAGCAGATCAAGGACGCACTCGACCGGAACAGGCTCTCCGTCATCGGCATCACGCCCGAGATCTACACCCGCGTCTTCGCCAAGGGCTCGTTCACCAACCCCGACCCGGGCGTCCGCCGGCTCACGCACGAGCTCGTCACCGAGGCCGCGGACCAGGTGCGCGCGTTCGGCGCCGACTACGTGAAGCTGTGGCCGGGTCAGGACGGCTGGGACTACCCGTTCCAGGTCGACCACGGCGCCCTCTGGAAGGCGTCGCTCGACGGCGTCGGGCAGCTCGCGGCCGAGAACCCGGACCTGAAGTTCGTGATCGAGTACAAGCCGCGCGAGCCGCGCGTGCACATGAGCTTCGACTCGGTCGCCCGCACGCTGCTCGGCATCGAGCGGATCGGCCTGCCGAACGTCGGCATCCTGCTCGACTTCGGCCACGCGCTGTTCGGCGGCGAGTCGCCCGCCGACTCGGCCCAGCTCGCGATCGACTACGGCCGGCTGTTCGGCATGGACGTCAACGACAACCTCCGCTCGTGGGACGACGACATGATCGCCGGCACCGTGCACCCGGTCGAGCTGTTCGAGTTCTTCGTCACCCTGCGCAAGAACGGCTGGGAGGGCGTCTGGCAGCTCGACCAGTTCCCGTTCCGCGAGGACTCCGTCGCCGCCGCGAAGTCGGCGATCCGCTTCCTGAAGAAGGTCGAGCTCGGTCTCGACCGGCTCGACTTCGACGCGCTCGCCGAGGCGCAGTCGCGGCAGGACGCGGTCGCCGCGCTGGAGCTCGCGCAGAACGCCCTCTACGGCTGGTGACGAGCGAGAGCGTCCTCCCGCCCGCAGCTAGAGTTGGCGCCATGACCGATCCGGCCAGTCCCGCCTCCCCCGCACCGTTCGCCGACGAGCGGCTCTCGCTCGTCACCAAGGTGGCGAAGCTGTACCACGAGGCGGGACTGCGCCAGCCCGAGATCGCCGAGCGGCTCAACCTCTCGCAGTCCCGGGTGTCGCGGCTGCTCAAGCAGGCCACGGAGTCGGGGATCGTCCGCACGGTGGTGGTCTCCCCCGCCGGGCTCTACGCGGACATCGAGGAGGCCCTCACCGAGCGCTTCGGGCTGATCGACGCCGTCGTGGCCGAGCCGATCGCAGCGGACGACCTGTCGATGCTCGCCGCTCTCGGGTCGGCCGCCGCCACCTACCTCGAGAGCGCCCTCTCGACGGCGGAGCGGATCGGCATCTCCTCCTGGTCCCAGACGCTGCTGGCCACCGTGAACTCGATGGCCCCGATCGGCCCGGTCCGCGTCTCCCGCGAAGTCGTGCAGGTCCTCGGCGGCGTGGGCCGGCCCGACGTGCAGGTGCAGGCCAACCACCTCGCCGACCAGTTCGCACGCGTCACCGGAGCGACGCCGCGCTTCTTCCCCGCCCCCGGGATCGTGGGCTCGAAGGCCGCGCGCGACGCCCTCATGGACGACCGTTACCTGGGCTCCATGGCCGAGCAGTGGCGCGACCTCGACGTCCTCCTCGCCGGCATCGGCGCGCTCGAGCCCTCCACCTTGCTCGCCTCGTCGGGCAACGCCGTCGACGAGACCGAGACGGAGGCGCTCCACGCGGCCGGCGCCGTCGGCGACGTCTGCCTCCGCTTCTTCGACCAGGGCGGCGAGCTCGTCCGCACCGACCTGAACGACCGGGTGCTCGGCATCACCAGCGAGACGCTGCGCGCCATCCCCCGCCGCATCGGGATCGCCGGCGGCGAGCGCAAGCACGCGGCCATCCGGGGAGCGGTGCTCGGCGGCTGGATCAACATCCTCATCACCGACCGGGCGACGGCGCTGCAGCTGCTCGCCGACGGGTGAGCCGGGACGCGGATCCGCGCCGGTAAGGGAGAATCGACCGGTGGCATCGATGAGGGTAACGCTGACCGACGTGGCGAAGGCGGCCGGCGTCTCCGTCTCCACCGCCTCGCGTGCTCTCACCGGTCGGGGTGACCTGAAGCCGCACACGCGCAACCTGGTCCTGCGGACGGCGAGCGAGCTGGGCTACGACGCCGGACAGACGGCGAAGGGCCGCCCGACGACCCTCGACCTCCGGCTGATCGAGCTCGTCCTCGGCAGCTTCGACGACGCCTGGACCGACGCGATCGTGGCCGGCGCCCGTCAGGGCGCCTTCGATCACGGGTTCGATCTCGTGCTCACGCTGGAGCGCGACGACCCCGCCGACGACTGGCCGGCCCGGGTGGCACGCCGGCGGCCGTCCGGCGTGATCCTCGGGATCATCCGCCCGACGACCCGGCAGCTCGACGAGCTGGCTCTGGCCCGCATCCCGATCGTGCTCCTCGATCCGCAGTCCGATCCCCACGGGCAGCTGGCGAGCGTCGGCACCACCGACTGGCAGGGAGGCTATGATGCCGGCGTGCTGCTGGCCTCCACGGCCGTCCAGCGCTTCGCCGTGGTGTGCGGGACGCCCGCCTTCCGTTTCGGCAGGACCCGCGAGGAGGGATTCCGTTCCGCGATCGCCGATGCCCGCGGCGATGTCCCGATCAGCAGGATCGACTCCACGTGGTCGGACGCGGCGGTGACCCCCGAGCTGCGCCGCACGCTGACCGAGGCGAACACCCCGATCGGGGTCTTCGCCTGCAACGACGAGATGGCGCTCGCCGTGTGCCGGGCAGCTCGGGAGCTGCGGCTGCGGATCCCCCAGGACGTGAGCGTGGTCGGCTACAACGACGAGCCGCGGGCCGCCCTCGCCACGCCGGCGCTCACCTCCGTCAGCCAGCCGCTGGAGGCGATGGCCCAGCGGGCGGTGCAGTTGGTGAGCGAGCTGCGGGTCCGCGAGCAGGAGCACTTCGAGCGGATCGAGCTCGCGACCAGGCTCATCGTGCGCGAGTCAACGCTTCCGCCTCGACCTCGGGACTGAGGGCAGCTCCGTCGTCTGCTGCGTGCAGCGGGGAGTAGCGCACCGACCGGACGATCGTTCGGGCGTCGGCCGCGCCCAGCGCCAGCATGCGCCCGGTGAAACCGCCGGCGACCTCCGTGGAGAGGTACCGGCCGTCCAGTCGCGCCAGCGCGTGCACCCCCGCGTCGTCGCGGTAGCTCAGGACGATGTCATCCGGTCCGCCATGCCCGAATGGCGCCGGCGGCGAGCTCGCCGCCACGCTCGAGATGAGCAGAGAGACCGTGTGCGACCCCACCCTGGCTCTGCCCACCTCCGACGTCGTGTCGCCGATGCGGGCGGTCGCGGTGAGCTCCCCCTCCCGCCACTCCAGGCTGTACCAGTGGCGGTCGTCGATGCGGACCCGGAAGCGTCCGGAGTGCAGGAATCGCGCCTCGGCCAGCCAGCGCAGGTCCCGTACCCGGAAGCACAGCAACGCCGAGTCCGATCCGTCCCCGCCGTGCAGGCGGGCGCCGCCGGCGGGCACGGGTGCGACCACCGCAGCGGGGTCGCCTCCCGGGCTCACCCATGCCGGGGCGAGGACGGCAGCGGAGAAGTCCTCCACGAAGGAGGTGTCCACCTGCCCGACCGCATAACGGTTCTCGTCGAAGACCGGCCACCCGTCCACCCAATCGATGCCCGCCAGGAACGTCTCGCGGCCCAGCACGTGGAAGCCGGGGGTGGAGCCGCTCGGCCGGGCGCCCAGGTAGACGGCCGCCCAGCGCCCGTCCGGCGCCTGGACGAGATCGGCGTGGCCGACGTTCTGCACCGGATGCCCGCTGCTGCGATGCGTGAAGACCGGGTTCCAGGGGCACGGCTCGAACGGGCCAGCCGGCGAGCTGGACCGTGCGACCGTCACGCTGTGGCCTCGCTCGGTCCCCCCTTCGGCGAGCACCAGGTACCAGTGATCGCCGATGCGGTACAGGTGCGGGCCTTCGGGAGCGACCATCCCCGTCCCCTGCCAGACCGCGTAGTCCGGCCGCAGGAGTCGCCCGGTGCGCAGGTCGACGGGCGCCTGGCGGATGCCGCGCCCGCTGTCCTCGAAGTTCAGCGCGTTCCAGGTCAGGTAGCACGTCCCGTCGTCGTCCCAGCACAGGTCGGGATCGATGCCCACGGCCTCCGGGACGAAGACCGGATCGCTCCACCCGTCCGCAGGATCGGTGGTGCTCACGATCACCTGGCCGTGTTCGAAGTCGCTGACGTTGGTGGTGATGAACCAGAACCGCCCGCCGTGGTGGCGCAGCGTCGACCCGTAGATGCCGGTGGAGGGGCCTTCGACGCCCTGTACGAACTGGCTGCGACGATCCAGGATGTTGCCGACCTGTGTCCAGGCGAGCAGGTCGTCGCTGCGGAACAGGGGGGCGCCGGGGAAGTACTCGAAGCTGGAGTTCGCCAGGTAGTACTCGTCTCCGACTCGGCAGATCGTCGGGTCCGGGTAGAAGCCCGGAAGGATGGGGTGCATAGCCATAGAGCCTGAAGGGGACGGTCGCGCCCGTCCAGCCGGGAATCCGCTGTTGCGCAAAATGCGTCGGCCCGAGGGGGCCCGCGAACCTCAGTCCCTGCTCAGCCGTGTCACGGACCACGGCCGGACGACCAGCCAGAGCGCGAGCAGGGCGACGATCATCGCCGCCAGGACGACCATGCCCAGACTCGCGGCGCCCGCTCCCCCGAGCAGGCTCGGGAGCGGGGACACCACGCCTCCGATGATGGAGTTCGCGAATCCCGTGATCGCGGCCGCCGTTCCCGCACGACCTTCGTGATCCTTGAGGGTGAGGACGGAGACGCACGGATTGGCGAACCCGGAGGCCGAGACGAACACGAAGCTCGCGGCCGCGGCGCCCAGGAACGGTGCATGCACCAGGCCGAGCACCAGCAGCGCCGCACCGCTCAGGAGCATGACGGTGAGCCCGCCGGCCAGCATCCACGCCGGCTCCCACCATCGCATGAGCCGCGCCGAGAGCTGGGTCGCGCCCAGCAGCCCGAGCGCGTTGACGGCGAACACCACACCGAACCGCTGAGGGTCCAGGCCATAGCCGTCCTGAAAGATGAACGGCGACATCGACAGGTACGTGATCACGGAGGCGAACACCATCGCCGCGATGACGGCCACGCCGACGAAGACGCGGTCGGCCAGGATGACGCGCGCCCTGGCCAGCATCGTCACCCGCTCGCCGCCGCCGCGCCCGCGCGCCGGCAGCGTCTCGGGGACCGCCACCGCGCAGGCGATCACGATCGCGAGCCCGAAGGCGGCCAGCAGCCAGAACACCCCGCGCCACGACATCAGCAGGAGGAGCTGCGACCCCAGCACCGGGGCGACGATCGGCGCGAGGCCGCCGATCATCGCGATGGCTGCGAGCATGCGGACGAGGCGGTAGCCGCCGAACAGGTCGCGGATGATGGCCACCGTCACGACCGACCCGGCCGCAGCGCCGAGGCCCTGGCCGAAGCGCGCGGCCGACACGGTGGCGATGTCGGGCGCGAGCGCCACGGTGCAGCTCGCCAGCACGTGGAGGCTCGTCGCGAGCAGGAGCGGCACCCGTCGGCCGAGCGCGTCGCTCAGCGGGCCGACCAGGATCTGCCCGACGCCCATACCGACGGCCGTCGCCGTCAGGGTGAGCTGCACGCCCGCCTGCGAGGCGGAGAGGTCCCGTTGCACCTCCGGGAACGCCGGCAGGTAGAGGTCCATCGTGAAGGGACCGAGCATCGTCAGCGCCCCGAGCACCACGACCATGACCCACCGCCGGCGGGGATCGGCGCGTGAAGGGACCATAACGCCGGCTCGCCCGGCGGCCGGGGCCGGGCTCACCCGCGTCGGAGGAGGGTCATGACGACGCGTCATGCGCGGAGTCTCATGCGCCGGCGTCGGCGTAGAAGGCCCTCGAGGCCCCGTCAACCAGCCGGTCGGAGGTGATCGTGATGGCGTCGGCGAGTCGGAGGTCGTCGGACGACGCGCCGATGAGGACGTCGACGTCACCCGCCTCCACCCGCCACCGGAGCTCGGAGTCGAGGAGGGCCAGCTGACTCATCGCCAGCGAGAACGACACGTCGGCGCTCTCCCCCGGCTCCAACCGGACGCGGCGGAAACCCGCCAGCTCGAGGACCGGGCGGGACAGGGAGGCGTACCGGTCGCGGACGTAGAGCTGGACGACCTCGACGCCGGCCCGCTCCCCCGTGTTGGTGAGCGTGAACGCCACCTCGACCGATCCGGAGGGGTCGACCTCCCGCTGCGACAGGCGCAGCCCCGAGTACTCGAAGGCGGTATAGGTCAGCCCGTGCCCGAACGCGTAGCGCGGGGTGTGCGGCGCATCCACGTAGTCCGCGAAGCCGACGCTGGCGCCCTGGTGCCAGCCGGAGCCGTACGGGTGCGCGTAGTGGATCGGGACCTGGCCGGCGTTGCGGGCGACGCTGACCGGCAGGCGGCCGCTCGGGTTGTACGAGCCCGTCAGGACGTCGACGATCGCCTCCGCCCCGGACTCGGCCGGACTCCACGCCTCGATGATGGCGCTGAGGTGGGTGTCGGCCGCGTCGCTCGAGATCGGCCGGCCATCCAGGTGAACGCCGACCAGCGGGACGTCGAGGTCGGCCAGCGCGCGGATCAGCTCCTCCTGGCACGGCGGGAGGGTGATGTCGGTGGCGTCGATGCCCTCTCCCATGGAGGCGATGGAGGCGGTGCCGTGCTTCCCGCCGAGCGTCAGGAGGACCAGGTCGGCCTCTTTCGCGCGGGCGATGGCCTCCGCATGCCCGGAGGCGTCGGCGCCGGCGATCGGGTACCCGTATGACCAGGAGATCTCGGCTTCGGGCAACCGGGCGCGCAGCTCGTCGAGGAGGGTGCGGATGCCGGGCTTCTGCTGCTGCAGCAACGCCTCGTACTCGGGCCCGTCGGAGGCCTCGATGCTCGTTCCCGGAACGGTGGCGGCGACCGAGCGGTCGTCGTTCCGTCCCGTCAGGCCGGCCATCGACGTGTGCACCGCGAACTTGCCCTCGGCCATCGAGTAGTGGGTGTAACCGCCGAAGAAGAACCGTGCGCTCGCGGCGTGACAACCGATCACGGCGATCCTGCTGACGCTTCCGGCCAGCGGCAGCACGCCGTCGTTCCGCAGGAGCACGATCGACTCGCGTGCCGACTGCAGCGAGACCCTGCCGTCCGAGACCGCTGCGAAGCGCGCATCCCGCTCGGCGGCCTCGGGGGCGAACGGATGCTCGAACAGGCCCATCCGGAACTTCGTGGCGAGCACGGCCCTGACCGCGCGATCCAGGAGGGCGATGTCCGCGCGTCCCTCCGTGAACCGGTCGCGCAGCTCCGGGCCGAAGCCCTGCGGCACGTGCAGCTCGACGTCGACACCGGCGCGCAGCGCCGCGACTCCCGCCTCGGGGAGCGACGGGGCGACGTGCTGGACCTCGTGCAGGTTGCCGATGGCGCCGTAGTCCGAGACGACGAGGCCGCCGAAGCCCATCTGCTCCCGCAGCAGCGTCGTGAGCAGCCGAGCCGACGCGGAGACGGGCTGACCGGCGACGGAGTTGTACGACGGCATCATGCCGAGCAGCCCCGCCTCGGTGATGGCCGCCTGGAAGGGCTTGCCGTACACCTCCTGCAGCAGGCGGTCGGGGATGTCGCTGTGGGCGCCGTGGATGCCGCCCTCGGTGTGGTGCGACCCAATGAAGTGCTTGGCGACCGCCTCGGTGCGGCGGCCGTCGGCGTCGGCGCGCTGCAGCCCGCGCACGGCCGCGACGCCCAGAGCGGCGGCGAGGGTGGGGTCTTCGCCGTAGCTCTCACCGTGCCGTCCCATGCGCGGGTCGCGGGAGACGTCGAGGACCGGCGCGAGGGTGTGCGTGATCCCGAGCGCCCGCTCCTGGCGGCCGACGATCTCGGCGATCTCGCATTCCAGGTCGACGTCCCAGGCCGCGCCCCGCGCGAGTCCGGACGGGAAGCTCGTCGCTCCGGGCAGGTACGCGCCGCACATCCCCTCCATGTGGAAGATGGCGGGGATGCCCAGACGGGACCCTGCCATCGCCTCGCGCTGGACGCGGTGCTGGAAGGCGGTCACCTCGTCGAGGGTCCGCGCGGACCGCGCCTCCAGACAGGACACTTCGCCGATGCCGTGCGGGAACCGCTCGGCGAAGTCGGCCGTGTCGGTGATGTCGGCCGGGAAGTAGCAGGAGACCTGCGCCATCTTCTCGTCGAGGGTGAGCTCGGCGAGCAGCAGCTCGGCCCGCTCCGCAGGATCGAGACCGGGGTCGCTCCACGAGGACGTCGTGGTCGTGGCGATGCTCACGCGTAGTCCTCGATCCGCCACTCGTCGTGCCAGTCCAGGAAGGCGCCGTCGTCCGTGAAGCGGAAGGGGAGCCAGACGTAGTCCGCGATGGAGGTGTCGATCTCCGTCAGCTCCGGCCAGTCGCCGTCGACGTGGCCGCCCATCGGCCGGAAGCGGTCGGCGTGCATCCGCACGGCCGCCTCGCTCGTCTCCTCGTAGCGCGGCAGCCAGCGGTCGGCGAGCGCGATGTAGAGGTCCTCCTTGTGGGGATGTCTGAAGACGGAGCTGACCTGCGACTGGAACGACGTCCGGGAGGAGTCGGTGGGGTGCGGGTCGTTGAGCACGGTCCACGGGCCGTGATAGCTCGGCGCGGTCGCGACCTCCGACGGGTTGGGGTAGTAGCCGGTCGTCCCCGAGGTGATGAGGAAATGGCGCCCGCCACGCTCGAAGTAGGCCGGCGCCTCACGCACGTACGGAGGCTGGAGCCGCGGGAAGTGCGTGGAGTAGTACCCGGTGACGTCGGTGTAGTCGGGTGTGAGGTCGGCGCAGATCAGCTCGCTGTGCACGCGCTCGAAGTAGTAGTAGCCCTTGCCGTCGGTCGGGTCGATCACCAGATCGAAGTCGCCCGCGTTCATCCCGAGCGGTTTGATGTCGGCGCGGACGACGCTGTACGGACCCCGGATGTCGTCCGCGATCAGGACGGTCGAGCGCTGCCCCGTGGGCGACATGACCTTGATCCAGCAGACGAACTGCCCGGTGTCGGGATGACGCACGATGTGCGGCCGGTCCATGCTCATGGCCGGGTGGAGGGGCGAGGACTCGTCGTCCAGCACCGGCGGGATGATCAGCCCGAGGTCCGTCCAATTGTAGAGGTCGGTCGAGGAGTAGCAGCGCACACCCCAGTGCCAGATCCCGCTTCCGGGGGTCGTGCGCTCCTTGTTCTCGCCGTACCAGTAGAAGGTGCCGTCGACCTCGATGAGGGAGCCGCCGTGGGCCTGGATCCGGTTGCCGGCGGTATCGAGCCAGGGCCGCCCCGGCGTGATGGCGGTACGGGTGTCGTGGGTCATCGTGAGTTCCATCCACCGGCTCGGGCAGCGGCCGGTACGCCGCGCCGGACGGAACTGCCGGACTTCGTGGTTCGATGCCCTCGACACCGGGGTCGGCCGGCGGCGACGAGGCGCTTCCAGTATCCGGAGCCTGGCCGACGCCGTCCAACCGGCCGGGCGCTTTTGCGCAACGCCGGTGTCTCCGCGATCCCGCGTGGATGATTCGCGACAGCGAAAAACCCCCGGATCCGGTGTGAAATCGGGATCGCGGGGGCTTTTTCGTGGCGGTACCGGTGGGATTTGAACCCACGGTGGGCTTTCACCCACACAACTTTTCGAGAGTTGCACCTTCGGCCGCTCGGACACGGTACCGCGAACTATCGTAGACGATCGCGGCGAGCCTCGCCAATCGGCGGACGCCCAGCAGGCGCCCACGATCTGCACAGTCCGCGGCCGGGAGCCGCGGGGTACTGTGCAGCGCATGAGCGTTGTGAAGCGGGTGCTGGTCTCCACCGCGGCCACGGTCGCCGCCGCCACCGCGGGCGCGGCGGCGTGGAGTGCCGTCCAGCAGAAGCGCGCGTCCGTCGCGGCCGGCCGGGCCCGCCTCAACGAGACGCTTCCGGTGCACTCCAAGTGGTGGCGCGACCTGGCGAAGTCGGAGGGTGAGATCCTCTACGTCGCCATCGGTGACAGCGCCGCCCAGGGCATCGGCGCCTCCCAGCCGAAGAACAGCTATGTCGGCGTCATCGCGGACCACATCCGCTCGGCCACCGGCCGCTCCGTCCGCGTGGTGAACCTGTCGGTCTCAGGGGCGACGGTCGCGCTCGCCGTGGCCGACCAGCTCCCCCGCTTCGCGACCTACGCCCCCGACATCGTCACCGTCGCGATCGGCGCCAACGACATCGCCGCCTTTGACCCGATCACCTTCCGCGCGGGCATCCGCCGCGTCTTCGCCGCCATCCCCGACCACGCGATCGTCGCGGACCTGCCCGACTTCTACCTCCCCTGGAACGAGCGCAAGGTCGCTGTCGCCAACGCCATCCTCCGCGAGGAGGCCGCCGTCCGCGGCCTCACGGTCGTGCCGCTCCACGACACGATGAAGCGCCAGGGCATCCGCGGCATCCTCACCCAGTTCGCCGAGGACCTCTTCCACCCCAACGATCACGGCTACCGCGTCTGGGCCTCCGCCTTCCTCCCCGCCGTCGTCGAGCTGGCCCTGTCCCGCTTCCCCCGTCGCCCAGCGCTCCGGAGGGTGGAAGGCACGGGCCCCGGCACCGCCACCGGCACCGCCTCAGCGACCAGCGCGTCCACGGCTGCGAGCGCCGCGGTCACCACCGCCGTCCCGGCCGCCGGAGGCGCTGCCTCCGCAGGAAGCGACGGCTCCGCCGGCAGCGACGACGAAGCGGACTCGCCTCCCGCATCAGCGACCGCCTGAGCGCATCCGAGCGCACCCGCCGACCGCCTGAACGCATCCGAGCGCCCCCGCCGACCGCCTGGACGCACCCGAGCGCACCCGCGGACCACCCGAGCACACCCGCTGCCTGCCCGAGCCCTCCCGCAATCGTGGAGTGTGCGCGCTCCGACGCCCCCTTCACGCACCGCCTCACCGCATGGCGTCCTCCTGCTCGACCCCCTCTCCTCCGCCCGAGCCGGCTGCCACGTCCGAGCCCGCTGCCCCGCGCTTCTTTCCGGACCCCGGCGCGAGGTGCGACAGCACCCGTCCCCACGCGGGCACGACCACCAGGTGCCCGACGCCCGGCATCATCTCCTGGCGCGCGTTCGGCAGCTGCCGCTGGTACCAGGCGGCGTGCGCGTTCCCCGCGATCGGATCGCCCTGCCCGGCGATCACCAGCGTCTTCGCCCGGACGTCGGCCGGCTCGAATCCCCACGGCCGCGCCGTGTAGCTCAGGATGTCGGCCGCGACCCCGGTCGGACCCTGCCGGAATGCGTCCCTCAGCATCCGCGCCAGCCGGTCGCGGACACCCGGAAGCGCCAGAGCCCGCTCATCGACGGCGCTCACCCCCACCGCGTCGAACGGCATGTCCTCCGCGGCGTCCGCGGCCGTCACCGCGTCCGCCTGGCCCTGCAGCATCCGGGACAGCGTGCGGACGGCGTCGTCCGGCGGCAGTGCCGCCAGGCGTTCGACTTCCTCCTGCAGGTGTGGGGGGATCCACTGCACCGCGTCGTTCGGTGCCGGCGTCGCGATCACGGCGACCCGATCGACCAGCTCCGGATGACGCGCCGCCAGGGCGAGCGCGACCCGGCCGCCAGCGGACCACCCCGCTGCCCCCACCTGCCGCGGGCGATGGATGCCGAGCTGCCCCTCGGTCGTGTTCATCGCCCGCAGGTACTCCGCGATGTCGTCGGCCGCCTGGGCGATGCTGGGCCAGGTGCCGGGCGGCCACGGTTCGCTCGAGCCGTAGCCCGGGCGGTCGATCGCGATGATGTGGACGTCGCGGGTGGAGGAGACGTCGGGATCGGGATCGAACACCGATGAGCCGGGCGCAGGATGACAGAGCACGACGATCCGCTCGGCGTCCGGATCGCCGAGGGTCGTCACGCCCAGGCGGCGTCCGCTGCGGAGGGTGAAGGTCAGATTGGACATGGCGCCATTGTGCTCTCGCGGATTTGCGAGCAGAAGCGGCGATCTGTGATCGGTGGAGAAGTCGCGACGGGAGGCGGATGTGGAGAACCGGCGCGATGTTCTCCACAGTCGCCCGACGGCGCGACTTCTCCACGGATCGCCCGTCCCCGGCCGGGCGATGACGGTGGCCGCCCGTAGGGTGGAACCCGATCGAGGAGGTGCCATGCCGAAAGCCCAGACGAGCTTCCGCTGCACGGAATGCGGGGCGTCCGCCATCAAGTGGGCGGGGCGCTGCAGCGAGTGCCAGCAGTGGGGCACCCTCACCGAGGTCGGGGCGCCGACGGGCGTCCTGCGCGCGCTCAAGCCGGTCACCATCGACGCGTCCCGGGCCGCCCGGGCGATCACGGAGATCGGCGCCGACTCGGTCGCGCGCCGGCCGAGCGGCATCGGCGAGTTCGATCGGGTGCTCGGGGGTGGTGTCGTACCGGGCGCCGCCATCCTGTTGAGCGGAGAACCGGGCGTCGGCAAGTCGACGCTGCTCCTCGAGGTCGCCGCCCGGGCGGCGCGCGAGGGCACGCGCGTGCTCTATGTCAGCGCGGAGGAATCGGTCAACCAGGTGCGCATGCGGGCCGAGCGCACCGGCGCGATCCACGCCGAGCTGTATCTCGCGTCCGAGACCGACCTGGCCACCATCGTCGGGCAGATCGACGCCGTGCAGCCGGCGCTCGTCATCGTCGACTCGGTGCAGACCGTGTCGAGCAGCAACGGCGAGGGGCTCGCCGGAGGACCCAGTCAGGTGAGGGAGGTCGCCAGCACCCTCATCCGCGTGGCGAAGGAGCGGGACCTGCCCGTGCTGCTCGTGGGCCACGTGACCAAGGACGGGTCGATCGCCGGCCCGCGACTGCTGGAGCACCTGGTCGACGTCGTGTGCCAGTTCGAGGGCGACCGCCAGACCGCGCTGCGGTTCATACGGGCGCTCAAGAACCGGTTCGGCCCGACCGACGAGGTCGGCTGCTTCGAGATGGCCGGTGACGGCATCGTCGAGGTGCCCGACCCGAGCGGGCTCTTCCTGAGCCGGAGCTCCACCCCGGTCTCGGGCACCTGCGTCACCGTGGCGATGGAGGGGCGGCGTCCCCTCCCGGTCGAGGTCCAGGCCCTCGTCGTGGCGACGGCCGCTCCGAACCCGCGCCGGGTGACCAACGGCGTGGACGCGTCCCGCGTCGCCATGCTGCTCGCCGTGCTCGAGCGACGAGCGGGCATCAAGCTCGGCGACAAGGACGTGTACGTCTCGACGGTCGGCGGGGTGCGGCTCACCGAGCCGGGCGCCGATCTCGCCATCGCCCTCGCCGTGGCCTCCGCGGCGACCGACCGGGCGATTCCGCACACGCTGGCGGCGTTCGGTGAGATCAGCCTGGCCGGCGAGATCCGGCCGGTCAGCAGCGGCAAGCAGCGGGCGGCGGAGGCGGGGCGGCTGGGCTTCGCGACCCGGGTGGACGACAGGAGCGCGACGATCCGCGAGGCGCTACGGGTGGGGTTCGCTGCGGCCTCGTCCGAACGGGAGCGGGAGCTGGACGCGGCGTTCTGACGCGGCGTTGAAGCGGCGCTCTGGCGCGGCGTTCTGACGCGGCCGGTCAGCCGAGCTCAGCGCGAGGTCGGCTCACTGGAGGATCACTGGAGGATGAACTGCTTGGTGTCCGCCGAGGTGATGCCGGCGACCTCGGTCTGCAGGTGGTAGGAGGCGCCTCCTGCCGGCACCTGCTCACGGGCGGCCTGGCAGGTGGCGGGGTCGGAGCGGGTGCGATCCCAGGTGATCGGGGTCTGTGACGAGATGGTCTTGCCGGGCTGGAGGAGGACTTCGGCATCGACCTTGTCGGTCTGGCAGTCGGTGGACGTCCAGTAGACCTCGGAGCCGCTCGTGACGGTGAAGGACTGCTGGGCCGTTCCGGCGTCGATCTTGCAGGCGGCGGAGCCGGTGTTGGTGATGGCGACGGAGAGCTGCGGCAGCTCGCCGGCGGCATAGACGTCCTTGTCGGTGACGGCCTCGACCGTGACGTCGGACGGGTTGCAGATGTTGCCGCTGGCGGTCGTGCTCTCGGTCGGGATGCTGGTGGATTCGCCGCCGGAGCCGGACGCGGCGTCCGTCGATTCCGGGGCGGGAGAGGTGGAGGAGGTGGAGCCGGTCGGGGCAGAGGCAGGCTCGCCGTTCGAGGCGCCGGGGCGCACCACGATCAGGACGATGACCACGACCACGGCCAGCAGGCCGAGGAGGACGATGAGCCGGCGGCGCCAATAGACGCCGCTCGGCTGGGGGCCGACAGGATTCTTGAACGTCGACATCCCCGAAGAATAGCGGCGCCGGAGGCCGTCACCGGCGCAACGCGCTCAGAGGCGCTTCAACATGCGCGTGTTTCCCAGAGTGTTGGGCTTCACGCGGGCGAGGTCGAGGAACTCCGCGACGCCCTCGTCGTGCGACCGGACGAGTTCGGCGTAGAGGGCGGGGTCGACGGTCTCGGCGCCCATGTCCTCGAAGCCGTGACGCTGGAAGAAGGGAACCTCGAAGGTCAGACAGAAGAGCCGGCTGAGGCCCAGCTCGCGGGCGTCGTCCTCCAGCCGGGCGAGGAGGGCGTGGCCGACGCCGCGGCCGAGCCACTCCTCCGACACGGCCAGGGTGCGCACCTCGGCCAGGTCGCTCCACATCACGTGAAGGGCGCCGCAGCCGATGAGGTGGCCCTCGTCGTCCTCGGCGACCCGGAACTCCTGGACGGCCTCGTAGAGGGTGACGTTCTCCTTGCCCAGCAGGATGCGTCGCTGCACGAGCGGCTCCACGAGCTCCTGGATGCGCGCGACATCGCTGGTCCGCGCGCGGCGGATGTGGAAACCGGAACCTTCGCCACTCACCCCTCAACCCTACCGACACGCAGAAACCGCCGAGTCCGCAGAAAGTCTGCGTACTCGGCGGTTTCAGGTGGAGAAACTGCGTACTCGGCGGATCAGTCGCCCGAGGCGGCCAGGTCCGGCGTGGCCGGGCCGGTGCCGATGGCGGCGGTGGCGTTCACGCCGGCGCCGATCGGCTCCTTGCGGGCCGTGGTCGTGAACACGAACTCGCCGTCGGCGAAGTCGACGTGCACGTGGTCGCCGGCGTTCAGCTCGCCGTGGAGGATCTTCTCCGAGAGCCGGTCCTCGATCTCGTGCTGGACCGCGCGGCGCAGCGGGCGGGCGCCGAGCGTCGGGTCGAACCCGACCTCGATCAGCCGCTCCTTCGCCGGGACGGTCAGCTCGATGGTCATGTCGCGGTCGAGCAGGCGGGTCGACAGGCGCTTGATGAACAGGTCGACGATCTGCAGCAGCTCGGGCTTGCTGAGCTGCGGGAAGACGATGATCTCGTCGACACGGTTCAGGAACTCCGGCTTGAAGTTCTTCTTCAGCTCCTCGTAGACCTTGCCGCGCATCCGGTCGTAGCCGGTCTGCGTGTCGCCCTCGATCTGGAAGCCCACCGGGCCGCCCGAGATGTCCTTCGTGCCGAGGTTGGTGGTCATGATGATGACGGTGTTCTTGAAGTCGACCACGCGACCCTGGCCATCGGTCAGACGTCCCTCCTCCAGGATCTGGAGCAGCGAGTTGAAGATGTCCGGGTGCGCCTTCTCGATCTCGTCGAACAGGACCACGCTGAACGGCTTGCGGCGGACCTTCTCGGTGAGCTGGCCGCCCTCCTCGAAGCCGACGAACCCGGGAGGGGCGCCGAACAGGCGGGAGACCGTGTGCTTCTCGCCGTACTCCGACATGTCGAGCGAGATCATCGCCGACTCGTCGTCGAACAGGAACTCGGCGAGCGCCTTCGCCAGCTCCGTCTTACCGACACCGGTCGGGCCGGCGAAGATGAACGAGCCGGAGGGGCGCTTCGGGTCCTTGAGGCCGGCGCGGGTGCGGCGGATCGTCCGAGACAGGGCCGCGATGGCCTCCTCCTGGCCGATGACGCGCTCGTGCAGCGCCTTCTCCATGAAGACCAGGCGGGCCGACTCCTCCTCGGTGAGCTTGAACACCGGGATGCCGGTCGCCTGCGCGAGCACCTCGGCGATCAGGCCCTCGTCGACCTCGGCGGTCGTCTTGACGTCACCCGAGCGCCACTGCTTCTCGAGGCGCAGTCGCTCGCCGAGGAGGTTCTTCTCCTCGTCGCGCAGCGACGCGGCCTTCTCGAAGTCCTGCTCCTCGATCGCGGCCTCCTTCTGCGAGCGCACGGCCGAGATCTTGTCGTCGAACTCGCGCAGCTCCGGCGGAGCCGACAGGATCGACAGGCGCAGGCGGGCGCCGGCCTCGTCGATCAGGTCGATGGCCTTGTCCGGGAGGAAGCGGTCCTGGATGTAGCGGTCGGCGAGGTTGGCCGCCGCGACGATCGCGCCGTCGGTGATGGACACCTTGTGGTGCGCCTCGTAGCGGTCGCGCAGCCCCTTGAGGATGTTGATCGCGTGCGGGAGGGACGGCTCCGCCACCTGGATGGGCTGGAACCGGCGCTCGAGCGCGGCGTCCTTCTCGAAGTGCTTGCGGTACTCGTCGAGCGTGGTCGCGCCGATGGTCTGCAGCTCGCCGCGGGCCAGCAGCGGCTTGAGGATGCTGGCCGCGTCGATCGCGCCCTCTGCGGCACCCGCGCCGACGAGGGTGTGGATCTCGTCGATGAAGGTGATGATGTCGCCGCGGGTGCGGATCTCCTTCGTGACCTTCTTGAGGCGCTCCTCGAAGTCGCCGCGGTAGCGGGAGCCGGCGATGAGCGAGCCGAGGTCGAGCGTGTAGAGCTGCTTGTCCTTCAGCGTCTCGGGCACGTCGCCGCGCACGATCGCCTGGGCGAGACCCTCGACGACGGCGGTCTTGCCGACGCCGGGCTCGCCGATCAGCACGGGGTTGTTCTTGGAGCGGCGCGACAGGATCTGCATGACGCGCTCGATCTCCTTCTCGCGCCCGATCACGGGGTCGAGCTTGTTGTCGCGAGCGGCCTGCGTGAGGTTGCGACCGAACTGGTCGAGGATCTGGCTACCGGCCTGCGCGGTCGTCTGATCGTTCCCGCCGACCTGCACCTGCTCCTTGCCCTGGTATCCGCTGAGGAGCTGGATGACCTGCTGGCGCACGCGGTTCAGGTCCGCGCCGAGCTTGACGAGCACCTGGGCGGCGACGCCCTCGCCCTCGCGGATGAGACCGAGCAGGATGTGCTCGGTGCCGATGTAGTTGTGGCCGAGCTGGAGGGCCTCGCGCAGCGACAGCTCCAGCACCTTCTTGGCGCGCGGGGTGAACGGGATGTGCCCGGTCGGCTGCTGCTGGCCCTGGCCGATGATGTCCTGGACCTGCTCGCGCACCGCATCGAGCGAGATGCCGAGCGACTCGAGCGCCTTCGCTGCGACGCCCTCCCCCTCGTGGATCAGGCCGAGCAGGATGTGCTCCGTCCCGATGTAGTTGTGGTTGAGCATCTTGGCCTCTTCTTGGGCCAGGACGACGACGCGGCGGGCTCGGTCGGTGAATCTCTCGAACATGTCTACTCCTCGTCGACGCCGATGCAGGGGTTGGCGTCGATACAAAGAGAGTAACCACCGCTCCCCGCCGGGACCGCCCCTGTTCGCCGTGGGCGTGACGGTGTTCGGCGGCCTCTCAGCCGAGGCGGGCGGGAAGCGTCAGGGTCGCGTCCGGGAGCACGATCGAGACGTCGGAGCCGTCCGAGACGCCCTCCGGCGTGTCGAAGACGGTGGTGTGCGGCACGTAGTCGTGGGTGCAGACGCCGCCGGGCGCCGGGGCCAGGGTCGCCTTGAGCTGGTTGTCGCCGGTGACCGCGATCGACTGGACCTTCGGCGGGCAGGTCGAGCTGCCGTAGAGCACGATGCCGAACCGGTCGGCGTCGGGCAGCCAGGCGGCCCAGGAGGCGCCTCCTGCGCTGCTCGGCGGAGCCTGCACTCCCTTGGGCTCGCCGTTGTAGTCCTCGACCGGCTTCTTCTGCGGGCCGCCTCCGGAGCACCCGGCGAGCGCGACGATGGTCAGCGCGGCGAGGGCGACCGCGGCACCCGAACGGGCGGCGGCGGGGCGGGCGATCATCGAGGGCACGCGACCATTCTAGGAAGCCGATCTAGGATGCCCCTATGAGCAACCTGGAGCGGGATCCCGCCGAGGTCACGGCCGGCACCGACACGGTGGTCGCCGACCGCGGCGTCGAGCTGCTGGAGCCGCGCGAGGTGCCGCTGGGCGGCCCGCGCGCGATGACCGTGCGGCGGACCCTCCCCCAGCGTGCGCGGTCTCTCATCGGCGGCTGGTGCTTCATCGACCACTACGGCCCCGACGACGTGGCGGAGACGGGTGGGATGCGCGTCCCGCCGCACCCGCACACCGGCCTGCAGACCGTGAGCTGGCTCTTCGAGGGCGAGGTCGAGCACCGCGACAGCGTCGGCAGCCACGCGCTCGTCCGCCCGGGCGAGCTGAATCTCATGACCGCCGGGCACGGCATCAGCCACTCGGAGGTGTCGACCCCGGAGACGACCCGCCTGCACGGCGTGCAGCTCTGGACGGCGCTGCCCGCGGCCTCCCGCGACGTCGCCCCCTTCTTCGAGCACCACGAGCCGGTGCCCGCGCTGCTCGGCGACGCGACCGTGCGCACCTTCGTCGGCTCGCTCGCCGGCAGCGGCACCGACGCGACGGTGTTCTCGCCGCTGGTCGGGGCCGAGCTGCTGCTGCCTCCGGGAGGGCGGGTGGAGGTGCCCCTCGACCCGTCGTTCGAGCACGGCGTGCTGGTGGATGCGGGTGACGTGACGGTCGCGGGGGTCGCCACGCCCGTCGCCCACCTGGCGTACCTGTGCCCCGGTCGCGATTCCGTCGTGCTGGAGTCCGGCGCCGCGGGCCCCGCGCGGCTGGTGCTGCTCGGCGGCGAGCCGCTCGGCGAGCAGATCGTCATGTGGTGGAACTTCATCGGCCGCAGCCACGAGGAGGTGGTCGCCGCGCGCGCCGAGTGGCAGCGGGACGTGATCGACGCGGAGGATCCGGAGGGTCGCTTCGGCACGGTCGGCGGGTACGACGGCGGCGCGCTGCCCGCCCCGGCCCTCCCGACGGTGCGCCTGAAGCCCCGCGGCTGACACCGCAGCTGCTGACACCGCCGCCGCGGGCGCTACTGCAGGGCCGATGTCAGCCGCGCGAGGTTGTCGAGCACGGTCGAGCGCAGCGGCTGGCGCATCCACTCGTCGAGGGTGAGCTCGCGGCTGCTCTCGCGGTAGCCGTCCTCGACGCGGCGCAGCTGCTCGACGAACGAGCGCCCGCGGACCATGAGCACGACCTCCATGTTCAGCTGGAACGAGCGCATGTCCATGTTGCTCGACCCGATCACCGCGACGTCGTCGTCGATCGTGAAGTGCTTGGCGTGGAGGATGTACGGCGCCTTGTACATGTAGATCCGCACGCCCGCGCGCAGCAGCGCCTCGTAGTACGACCGCTGCGCATGGTAGACCAGCGCCTGGTCGCCGATCTCGGAGACGAACAGGTCGACGGCGATGCCGCGCTGCGTCGCCGTGGTGATCGCGGTGAGCATCGCCTCGTCCGGGACGAAGTACGGCGACGTGATGACGATGCGCTCCTGCGCGTAGTAGAGCAGCGCGAGGAAGAGCCTGAGGTTGTTCTCGCCAGCGAATCCCGGGCCGGACGGCACGACCTGCATGTCCAGCTCGTCCTCGGCCGGCTCGTCGGTGATCGGCTCGGTCTCGCGGCGCAGCAGCTCGTCCGTCTCGCTGTACCAGTCGGTGATGAAGATCGCGTTGAGACCGGCGACGATGGGCCCCTCGAGCCGGACGATGAGCTCCTTCCATTTGAGCCCGCGCCTGATGTTCGACCTCTTGTTGTAGCTGCGGTCGATCACGTTCTGCGAGCCCATGAACGCCACCCGGCCGTCCACGATGAGCAGCTTGCGGTGGTTGCGCAGGTCGGGCCGCTGGTACTTGCCGCGCAGCGGCTGCACCGGCAGCATCAGCTGCCACTTCGCACCCATCGCGGTCAGTCGGCGGATCGTCCGCTTGTAGTCGGGCGTGCGGAGGGACGCGATGTGGTCGAGCAGGACGCGCACGGTCACGCCGCGCTGCACCGCCTCCTCCATCGCGTCGAAGAACGCGGCGGTGGTCTTGTCGAGCGTGAGGATGTAGAACTCGACGTGCACGTACCGCTTCGCCCGGCGGATCTCCTCGGTCATCGCCGCGAGCGAGGCGTCGTAGTCGCCGTTCAGGCTCGCCCGGTTGCCGCCGACGAGGGGCATGGCGCCGAGGTTGCGGTTGAGCTCGACCACGCCCTCCAGCCACGGCGGCCAGGGGTGGTCGCGGCGCACGCGCTCGATGCCCTCGGTGCTCTGGATGATGAACTCGTTGATCTGCGTCTGCTTCTCGCGCCGCCGCTTCGGCAGCTTGTAACTGCCGATCAGCAGGAAGAACAGCACGCCGATGTACGGGATGAGGAAGATCGCGAGCAGCCAGGCGGTCGCCGAGGTGGGCTTGCGGTTGCGGGGGACGACGATGATGGCGACGATGCGGATGACGAAGTCGAGCAGCAGCAGGAGCACGACGATCGCCGTGGTCAGGAAACCCGCGTCCACCCCGCTCCCCTCCGTCGCGTGCGCGACCTCGTCCAGAGGAGCGTCAGCACCCTCCCAGGGATACCGTAGCGGAGTGCGGCGGGACTACGGCTTGGGCGCGAGGCCGCGCCGGGCCCGCTCCTCGGCCTCCAGCCGGGCGTAGGCGGAGCGCTCGTTGCGGTCGGCGCGCACGATCAGGCGCATGATCAGCCAGAACAGCAGCCCGACCAGCACGGTCGGCGCGAGCGCCCAGACGATTCCGCTGATGACCTCACCCATGATGCGGCCATCGTACCGTGTGCGCCTGGGAGGGGCGCCGGGCACCTCCCAGGCCCGCGCTCACTTGACCAGCGGGAACAGGATGGTCTCGCGGATACCCAGGCCGGTGAGCGCCATGAGCAGGCGGTCGATGCCCATCCCCATGCCGCCGGTCGGGGGCATCCCGAACTCGAGCGCGCGGAGGAACTCCTCGTCGAGGCGCATCGCCTCGTTGTCGCCCGCGGCGGCCAGGCGGGCCTGCTCGACGAAGCGCTCGCGCTGCACGACCGGGTCGACCAGCTCGGAGTAGCCGGTCGCCAGCTCGAAGCCGCGCGTGTAGAGGTCCCACTTCTCGACGACGCCCTCGCGCGAGCGGTGGGCGCGCACGAGCGGGCTCGTGTCCACGGGGAAGTCCATGACGAAGGTCGGGCGCACGAGGTCGGCCTTCACGTGGTGCTCCCACAGCTCCTCGACGTACTTGCCGGCGAGGGGGTGCTCGATCTCGATGCCCGCGTCGGCGGCCAGCTCGCGCAGCCGCTCGATCGGGGTCTCGGGGGTGACCTCCTCGCCGATCGCGTCGGAGAGGCTGTCGTACATCCGGATGCGGTCCCACTCGCCGCCGAGGTCGTACTCGGTGCCGTCGGCCCAGGTCACGGTGTGCGAGCCGGAGACCGCCTGGGCGGCGTTCTGGATCAGGGTCTGGGTCAGGTCGGCGATGGAGTTGTAGTCGCCGTAGGCCTCGTACGCCTCCAGCATCGCGAACTCCGGCGAGTGCGTGGAGTCGGCGCCCTCGTTGCGGAAGTTGCGGTTGATCTCGAAGACCCGGTCGATGCCGCCCACCACGGCGCGCTTGAGGTACAGCTCCGGCGCGATGCGCAGGTACAGCTCGGTGTCGAACGCGTTGGAGTGCGTGACGAACGGGCGGGCGGAGGCGCCGCCGTGGATCACCTGCAGCATCGGCGTCTCCACCTCGGTGAAGCCGCGGTCGGCGAAGGTCGTCCGCAGGCTCGCGACCGCCTTCGCGCGGTCGAGCACGGTCTTGCGGGCCTGCTCGCGCGAGATCAGGTCGAGGTACCGCGAGCGCACCCGCGTCTCCTCGCTCAGCTCGTTGTGGAGGTTCGGGAGGGGCAGCAGCGCCTTGGCCGCGATCTCCCACGCGTCCGCCATCACCGACAGCTCGCCGCGGCGGCTGGAGATGACCTCGCCGGAGACGAAGAGGTGGTCACCGAGGTCGACCAGCTCCTTCCAGCGCGCCAGCGACTCCTCGCCGACCGCGGCCAGCGACACCATCACCTGGATGCGCGAGCCGTCGCCCGACTGCAGCACCGCGAAGCACAGCTTGCCGGTGTTGCGGAGGTGCACGACGCGGCCGGCGATGCCGACCCGCTCACCGCTCTGCTCGTCGGCGGCCAGGTGGCCCCACTGCTCGCGGACGGCCGGGATGGTCGTCGTGACCGGCACCTGCACGGGGTAGGCGCCGCCTCCTGCGTCCTGCGCCTCGGCGATCAGCCGCTCGCGCTTGCCGAGCCGGACGGCCTTCTGCTCGCTGATCTCGGCGTCGGAGAGCTCGGTCGCGGGGGCGTGCGCGTCGGTCATGTCTGGTCCGTTTCGGTGCTGCGGCGGTGGGAGGCGGGGCGTGGTGG